>CAVATZ010000129.1:0-2097 GCA_963591655.1 Clostridiales bacterium | reverse complement strand
CGGAGCCGATTGATTACCCCTGCTTTGTCGGGCAACTCGTGCCGTCAGGCACGAATCCCCAGCGGGGATAGGTATGGAGGATAACGAATGAGCGAAAAAATGAATATGAATGCCGTACAGGCAGAGCGCACGGCACAGGCACAGGCCGAGCCGATCGAGAAGAAGCCTGCGACCATCGTGCGCAGCGTTGGTGGACGAACCTACACGGTGCTGATCCACTTCAATGAGGATGCCAGGGAGAGCATCAGCCACAAGATGGAGCGTGTCATCCTGGCTGATCTGGCGAGCGTGGCAGTCTGATTGCACGTTTCCGGTACTTCACCTGAGATTATTTTGGGAAAATACTAAAAAGTTGTTGACATTTAGTCTCAGGTAAGACCGCGAAGAGCATACTTGTCAGCTGCGGTGCCCGGCTTGCGCCTTTCGACATTGAGGAAGTTCGAGACATTACCATGTACGATGAGTTGGCGCTGGATACGGTGGGAGATAAGAAAACGGCGCTGTTCCTCATCATGAGTGATACAGATCCGACTTTCAATTTCCTGATTTCCATGATTTATACGCAGCTTTTCAATCTTTTGTGTGAGAAAGCGGACGATGTATACGGTGGAAGGCTGCCGGTGCATGTGCGCTGTCTGATTGATGAGTGCGCCAACATTGGACAGATCCCGAATCTGGAAAAGCTGGTGGCGACCATCCGATCACGAGAAATCTCAGCCTGTCTGATATTGCAGGCGCAGTCACAGCTAAAGGCCATCTACAAGGACAATGCGGATACCATCATAGGTAATATGGATTCTCGGATTTTCCTTGGCGGTTCGGAGCCAACGACACTAAAAGAGCTGAATCAGGCGCTGGGCAAGGAAACAATCGACATGTACAACACTTCGGATACCAGGGGCAACAGCCCGTCCTACGGGACAAATTATCAAAAAGTTGGCCATGATCTCGCAAGTGTCGATGAGCTTGCCGTGCTGGATGGCGGTAAATGTATTCTGCAGCTGCGGGGTGTGCGGCCATTCAAATCAGACAAATACGATCTGACCCAGCATCCGAATTACAAGCTGACTGCCGGTGCGGATGAGAAAAATACTTTCGATATCGAAGCGTTTCTTGACCATCGGCTGAAGCTGAAACCAAATGATGAATATATCGTAATCGATGCAGATCAGGAGCTTGATAGATGATTTGCTGATTGGAAAGGAGCAAAAAGTGGGATTTGAAAACAATTTTGGCTACGATGTGCCTGACTTCGTGCGTGAGGCGGAGGAGGCAATGGCTCGCGGCGAGACCTTTGAGGCAGATGCTGCAGAGGTGACGATCAAATTTGGAAAGGGCCTTGTGGGTGAGCCGTTTACCTCTAAAAATGGCAAAGAGCTGGTGGAGGTTCTTATTCCGAATCCAGATAAGGCTGATGACCGTCCTTGGGAATCCTTCGTGATTTCACCGAAGATGATTCATGACAATAAATTTGGAAAAGGCGTCTGGATGAAGCTGCCGGAGAACGGAACCACCCGTCTTTCAAGGTCAGTGAAAACGGGTATAGATGACAAAGGCGGAAACATCTGGCACCGCGAAACCAGAGAGGTTAGCAATACAGAGCTGAAGGCACTGATGGAGTCCTATAAGACTAAGAGCAAAGGTTCAGTTCTTGCGGATCTTTCGGACAGAAAAGCTGATACAGCAGCTCGCCATTCCGGAAGAACCACCGGTAAGTCAGAACCGGAAAGATAAAACGGAAAAACAAGCCATAATCTGCAGGCGGCGCTGGCCGCCTCCTTACATAGCCGGGTATCTGATGCAAATCGGAAATCCGGCTAGTTCTTTTGCAGGTGCACATGTGAAAGAAACCACTATTCATCAGCCTGAAAGGGCGCAACGTACTAAGGAGGTACACATTTATGGCATTTTTCAACAGCGCAGTAACCGTTCTTCAGACTCTCGTGATCGCACTTGGCGCAGGTCTTGGCATCTGGGGAGCAATTAACCTTCTGGAAGGTTATGGCAACGACAATCCGGGCGCGAAGAGCCAGGGAATGAAGCAGCTTATGGCGGGCGGCGGAGTTGCACTGATCGGCACGACTCTGGTGCCGCTGC
>CAVATZ010000128.1:0-2130 GCA_963591655.1 Clostridiales bacterium | reverse complement strand
CCCCCAGCCGTCATGGCTGGGGGTGCTTTTTTATCCGGCAGACTTCTCCGTCACCGCCGTTATATACAGGTCGTATTTTTTTAAGAAGGCGATGGTGTTAGTGTAGCTCGAGTACACCTCATAGTTGATGTTATAGAAGCTGCGGTAAATGTTATTGTCTGTCCAAATAGAGCTCCGGTTCACATAGTCCTTTCGGAAGTCCTCGAGGCTTCCCTGATAGCCGCGCAATACAGAATCGGGATAGGCATCGTCCGGAGCCTGCTCTCCCCGCAGCACGATTTTTCCGACAATAGAATTGTCACGGGCAAAGGAAAAGCTGTACTGCTGCATATCCTTCCGATACGCTTCCCGGAATTCCTCCAGAAGCGTTTCCGTACCCCGGATGCTCGTGTTGCCGGCATCCGCATCGTTGTCATCCGCATAATAGCAAAGTATGGTATATTCGCTGTGGCCCTCTTCAAAGGGATATCCCTCAAATTGCCAGGTATCCTCATGATAGCTGTCGCTGCCGAACACCGTATCCATAAGTCCGGCATCCACGTCCTGAGGAAGCACAAAGCTCCGGGCCTTCTCATCCCCGTTTTTCATCGTATACAGCACGGACACGCGATAGCCCTTATCGAGATCACTGGCCGGATCGCCTGTATACTGCATGCCGATCTTCGCCAGCTGCAGCACCGCATCTGTCACCGCTTCATCCGTTTTTTCGGAACGCAGCGAAAGATAAACATCCGTATCCAGGCAGGTACCGTTGACCGAGGCATAGCCGTCATTGATCGATTCTTTGTGATCATTCTCCCGAAAAAGCTGCGCTGCCGCTACCTTATTCCGCTTCGGCACATAGTGATTGTACCCGGACAGGTCAAGGCAGTAGTAGGAGAAGGCCAGCAATGCCAGCAGAACACAGGCAAGCAGCTCCCAAACATGCCGAAACGCACATCGCAGCTCCTTGCTGTAAATCCCCTCCATCAAGCAGCCCAGCAGGAACGCGATGAGGACCACCATACCCAATGAAATCCAGATTTCCTTCCATCCTCGATGGGTCCCCAGCATATGGTATACGAAGTATCCGGTGCCGAGGCCACCCAGCGTTGTCACCGCCAGCTTCAGCGCAATCTGCGCCGATCGGAACACCACAGGGCAGCCCGCCGCAGCTGCTGCCCGCTTCCGGTAAGCAAGATAGGCCAGCAGCAGGAAAAGCAACGCCAGCAGAAGCGTGCAAAGATCCCAGCCAATCGTCAGTTCAACATACAGCCGGACCCGCTCCATGGTCATCTCGAGACCATATTCATTTGCAAGCACCCGGATATCCCAAAAAGCATTCTGCCCCATGGTATAGTAGTAAAAGGGCGAGCTCCAGACACGAATGCTCGGATCATCCACCAGATAATACGATGTCCAGAAAAAAGCCAGCCGCAGCTCCCGCATCAGTATCTTCGCCACAAATTCTGCGGTCATCAGGAATATCGTGAGCAGCAGCGCCATCAAGCCATCGCCGCAGAGCATCATGGCCAATGTCGTCAGGCCGTAGGTGCCGAGAAAGACGCTGAATTCCAGGAAGCCCTGGTACAGCGCTGTCAGCAAAAGCCCCGGGCTCATGACATGCATGCACAGCGCCAGCAGCAGTCCCAGAAGCTTCATGGAAAAGGAACTGAACAGAAAGATCAGGATGCTGCTTCCGTTCACTGCTAAAAATTGTCTTCTTTTCCCAAGGGGCTGCGCTTCATAAAGCGCCGCCTGCTGCCTGTCATTCAGGTAAGAAAAGCCCTGCATGGCCAGGATCACGCCGAGAAGCGGGGCGAAAATCAGTGCTAAATTCCCACAACCGAAGTGGTCACTGAGGACACTCAACTGCCGGCTCCGCATCACCTCGGCACTGACGCCGGCTCCCCGTCCGGATGTCCCCAGACCCGAGAGCGCCAGAAATGTCCCCACCACATGATGGAGAAAGTACAGCACAAGGGCCGCTCCCAGCGGCCACTGCCGCTTGCGAATCCGTTCCCGCAGCTTATGCCATGATGATTTTATGAACGTCATACTCTCTGTCCTCCGTTTTCCTATGATAACCCGTATAGAATCGCATTCACAATTGCAGCGGCCACATTGCTGCCGCCCTTCCGTCCCCGGGCC
>CAVATZ010000127.1:0-2133 GCA_963591655.1 Clostridiales bacterium | reverse complement strand
ATCCGGAGGGCATCGCGGAATATACGGGTGATGTTTTGCTGGTGGGCATCAATTATGACCGGGAAAGCAAGGTGCACCAGTGTCGGATTGAAATATGTGCTAAGGTTTAGCGACATGATAGAATAATAATGAACAAGCCCGTTCGAGAAGGAGGCAGTGCCATGGAGGCGATGCGCAGGCTACCGATAGGAATCGAAAGCTTCAGGGAAATCCGGGAAGCGGATTATTACTATATTGATAAGACGAGGTTGATCGAGCAGCTGCTGACAGCGGGCGGGAAGGTCAGTCTTTTTACGAGGCCGCGGCGCTTCGGAAAAACGCTGAACATGAGTATGCTGCGCTGCTTTTTTGAAATCGGAACGGAGCCGGCACTGTTTGACGGCCTGTATATTTCCGGCAACAAAGCGCTTTGCGAAGCGTACCTGGGAAGGTTTCCGGTGATCTTTTTGTCGCTGAAAAGCATCGAAGGGAATTCGTTTGCGGAAGCCTATGGGGCGCTGCGGACCCTGCTGCGGGAAGAGGTCAGACGGTTCCGTTTTCTGGCGGAAAGCAGTCATATCCCGGAGGATGAGAAGCTTTCGTTCCGGCGTTTTCTTGTGGAGGAAGAAACCCAGGAGGACGTGCAGAACGGCTTGAAGATGCTTTCGTCCCTTCTGCATCAGCATTACGGAAGAAAAGCCATTATCCTGATCGATGAATATGATGTTCCTCTGGATAAGGCGTTCCAGAACGGATTCTACAGGGAAATGGTTTCGCTGATCCGCGCTGTCTTCGGGAAGGCATTGAAAACCAACGATGATTTGCAACTGGCGGTTCTGACCGGATGCCTTCGGATTTCAAAGGAGAGTATCTTTACGGGCCTCAATAACTTTACGGTATTTTCCATTACAGATCCGCGCTTCGATGAACAGTTTGGATTCACAGAGGACGAAGTGAAGACGCTGCTGTGCTGCTATGAGCTGGAGGCACATCTTCAGGAGGTTAGGAGCTGGTACGATGGCTATCGTTTCGGTAATGCAGATGTCTATTGCCCCTGGGACGTGATCAACTATGCAGCGCTGCTGCGGGAGGATCCGCAGGCTGAACCGCAGTCCTACTGGATCAACACCAGCGGAAACGGGCTCGTCCGGAGATTCATAGATAGGGCCGACAGAACGACACAGAGAGAAATCGAAGCGCTGATTGCCGGGGAGAGCATTGAAAAAAATGTACATCTGGAACTTACATATGATGAAATCGACAGCAACATCGAAAATCTCTGGAGTGTATTGTTCACGACTGGGTACCTGACGCAGTCAGAGAGATCCCGGGAGGGCGTCTGTCGGCTGAAAATTCCGAACGAAGAGGTGCGTGATATCTTTAAGGAGCAGATTCGCGAGTGGTTTAAAAAGCTCGTGGCGAAGGATACAGAGGGCTTGGAAGCCTTCTGGACGGCATTTTCCGACGGCGATGCGGAGGCCGCAGAGGCGTATCTCACGAAAATCCTGCAGAAGACCATCAGTATATTTGATCCGAAGGGGGATCAGAAGGAAAAAGAAAAGTTTTATCACGCCTTTCTTGCCGGCATTCTGATCGGAAACAGTCAGTGGGCAGTGTTGTCAAACCGGGAAGCCGGTGACGGGCTGGCGGACCTTCTGGTGGAAGCGGAGGATTCTGATACCGGAATTGTCGTTGAACTGAAAAGTGTCGGGAGCATGGCTGAGCTGGATGCGGCCTGCCGGCAGGCGATAGAGCAGATCCGGGACCGGCGGTATGCGGCGTATTTTTACGACGAAGGCCGCCGGAATGTCCGGTTGTACGGCATCGCTTTCTGCAAAAAATGCTGCAGGGTGGTGTCGGAGAAAGCAGAGAACGGAGGAAAATGACGCCCTTGCAAGCCCTATGCCCTTGTGTTAAAATGCTGTCTATCTATGTATAAATGTTCAGCACCACCGCAAAATGGCGCAAAATGCTGAAGCAAGTTTGCTTGCTGAGGCATTTGTGTGCATTTTGCGGTGGCGGTCAAGGCGCGAAGCGCCTCTGAACCGCTATATCGCGCATCGCGCAGCGATGTAGCGATGATTTGGTGCTGAACTAAAAGAAAGAAGGAAATACAGCAATGAACAAGAAAGTAAAGGGCGGTCTCGGCCTGCT
>CAVATZ010000126.1:0-2163 GCA_963591655.1 Clostridiales bacterium | reverse complement strand
GTGGGACATCTGGTGGAGCTTTCCCAGCCGGATGCCTACGATGAGAAATATGCCAGATGGCGATACGATGACTTGCCGATCCTGCCGGAGCAGTGGCAGTATCAGGTGTCAGCTTCTACGAAGAAGCAGTTTGGGATCCTGAAAAAGTTGATGCAGAGAAAGGATGTAGAAAGCCTGGTCTGTGCAACAGATGCAGGGCGCGAGGGAGAGCTGATCTTCCGACTTGTCTATCATCAGTGCGGCTGCCAAAAGCCGGTGGAGCGTCTATGGATTTCTTCGATGGAGGACAGCGCAATTCGAGAGGGCTTTGAAAATCTGAGACCTGGAACAGAATACGATGCCTTATATGAGGCGGCTTTATGCCGGGAGCGTGCCGACTGGATTGTCGGAATCAACGCCACCCGGCTTTTTTCATGCCTTTACGGACAGACCTTGAATGTAGGCCGTGTCATGACACCGACGCTGGCCATGGTGGTAATGCGGGATGCGGCAATCCGTGCTTTTAAGCCGGAACCGTTCTATACGGCGGAGCTTCAGTTCCGGGATTTTCAGGCAGGGGGTGAGCGCATGAAGGAAAAGGAAGAAGCAGAGAAACTGGCTGCAGAATGTCGACAGGCCGGAAAAGCGGTCATCACAAAGGTAGAGCAGAAGGAGAAAACAGAGAAGCCGCCGGCCCTCTTTGATCTGACAACACTGCAGAGAGAGGCAAACCGGCAGCTGGGATTCACGGCACAGCAGACCCTGGATTATACCCAGTCTCTCTATGAGAAGAAGCTGGTGACCTATCCCAGAACGGACAGCCGCTATCTGACCGATGACATGGAACCGATGGTGCCGGAGCTGGTTGCTTCAATTCAGCAGAGCTTTCAGATTCAGCCGGATGCACCTGCGACTGTCAATGCAGCACAGGTCATCAATTCCAGGAAGGTTAGCGATCATCATGCGATCATACCGACGAAAACAGCGGTGGGAGTTGATGTTTCTTCCCTTCCCAGCGGTGAGCAGGCCATTCTCAAAATGCTGGCGGCGCGGCTGATCTGTGCGGTGGCGACACCTTGCCGATATGCGGAAACCGTGATTGAGGCTGAATGTGCCGGGCAGAAATTCAGTACAAAGGGCAAGCGCATCATAGATGCAGGCTGGAAGCGTTATGCCGGTAAAGTGAGCGATGATTCTGAACAAATTCCTGAACTGAATGCAGCTAAGAACGCAGAGCATGATACTGATCAAAATTCAGAAACTCACACACTGCCGACGCTGTCAGAAGGCATGACATTGGAGCTTGCCGGAGTGAATCTGAAGGAAGGCAAGACCAGCCCGCCGAAGCGATTTACGGAGGACTTGCTGCTTTTAGCCATGGAGAGTGCCAGCTCCGATGAATTTCCCGCAGGTATGGAGCGCAAAGGCATTGGCACACCGGCGACCCGCGCGGCCATCATAGAAAAGCTGGTGCAGAAGGGCTTTGTGGAGAGAAAAGGCGATAAGAAGACAAAATATCTCTGTGCGACAGACAAGGGAACCGCACTGGTGACGGTGGTGCCGGAGCAGATTCAGTCTCCATCCATGACGGCAGACTGGGAGGAAAAGCTCTTGAAAATTGAGCACGGCGAATATGACAGCACGGCCTTTATGCAGGAAATCAAGGGCATGATCAGCGGCCTGGTAAGAAACTATGAGGCTGTGAAGGGCGCAGATGTGTTGATGAAACCGGAACGTAAGGTCATCGGCATTTGCCCGGCCTGCGGCAGCAATGTCCAGGAATCTGCGAAGGGGTGGTTTTGCTGTGATAAGAGCTGCCGATTTGCACTTTGGAAAGAAAATCGGTTCTTCCAGAAGTTGGGGAAACAGATGACGGAAGACCTGGCAAAGAAACTATTGAATAAGGGAAAAGTGCGCCTGACTCACTGCTATTCCCAGAAATCAGGACGCTACTATGACACCACACTTTGTTTAAAAACCGGCGAAGACGGAGCAGCAAGCTTTAAGCTGGAGTTTGGAGGCGAAAAATGAAGTATAAACTTACCAAGGCCGAACAGGAAACGACCATCAATTTTGACAACGAGCTGGATACTGCCAGCATTTACACGCACGACAATCGTCTGATCCGAAAACTCCGGGAACTGCAGAAACAGTCTCCGGAGCATTTTATTTTACAGCAGGAGG
>CAVATZ010000125.1:0-2281 GCA_963591655.1 Clostridiales bacterium | reverse complement strand
GCCGGCGTGTCCAATATCGAGATCACGGACCAGAACATCAAGGCCTTTACCGCCACGGCGAAGAAGTACGGCATCGACTTCGCCCTGAAAAAGGACGCCTCCGGGGAGATCCCCCGCTACCTGGTGTTCTTCAAGGGCAGGGACGCCGACGCGGTGACGGCGGCCTTCCGGGAGTTCTCCGCGAAAAATCTGGCGCGGGAGAAAAAGCCCTCCATCCGTCAGCGGCTGACCCAGGCGAAGGAGCAGGCGAAGCGGCAGGAGCTGGAGCGGGGCGAGAAGGTCAAGGTAAAGGACCGGGGGCTGGAGCGATGACGGGAAAGCTGAAAAAGGTCCTGCTGCCGAACCTGCCGTATCTGCTGTTCGCCTGGCTCTTTGACAAGCTCTGCCAGGCGGTGCGGCTCTCGCCGGGGGCGGACGCCTCGGAGAAGCTGCTGCATATCGCCCAGGGCTTTACCGCCGCCTTTTCCTCCCTGTGGCTCAGCCTGCATCCTCTGGACCTGCTTTTGGGCGCGGCCTGCGCGGCGCTGGTCCGGCTGGCGGTGTACCTGAAAGCGAAGAACGCGAAGAAGTACCGCAAGGGCGTGGAGTACGGCAGCGCGAGGTGGGGCACGGCGGCGGATATCGCGCCCTACATCGACCCCGTGCCGGACTGGAACATCCCCCTGACCCGGACGGAAAGCCTCACCATGACCAGCCGGCCGAAGGATCCGAAAACGGCGCGGAACAAGAATATCCTGGTCATCGGCGGCTCCGGCAGCGGCAAGACCAGGTTCTTTGTCAAGCCGTCCCTGCTCCAGATGCACAGCTCCTATGTGGTCACCGATCCCAAAGGCCAGCTCCTGCGGGAGACGGGAACGCTGCTGGCGCACGGTGGGCCGAAGCGGGACGAGCACGGAAAGCCGGTGCGGGATAAGCGCGGCAGGGTCGTCTATGAGCCCTACCGCATCAAGGTTTTGAACACCATCAACTTCTCCAAGAGCATGAAATATAACCCGCTGGCCTATGTGCGCAGCGAGAAGGATATCCTCAAGCTGGTCAATGTCATCATTGCCAACACCAAGGGGGACGGCGAAAAAAGCACCGAGGATTTCTGGGTGAAAGCCGAACGGCTGCTGTACTGCGCCCTCATCGGCTACATCTGGTACGAGGCGGAGCCGGAGGAGAAAAACTTCATCATGCTTCTGGACCTGCTGAACGCCTGCGAGGCCAGAGAGGACGACGAGACCTACAAAAGTCCCGTGGATATCCTCTTTGACAAGCTGGCCGAGGAGCAGCCGGACCACTTCGCCGTCAAGCAGTATGTCAAGTTCAAAATGGCGGCGGGCAAGACCCTCAAAAGCATATTGGTGAGCTGCGGCGCCCGCCTGTCTCCCTTCGACATCAAAGAGCTGCGGGACATTATGACGGAGGACGAGCTGGAGCTGGACACGATGGGCGACCGGAAAACGGCGCTGTTCCTCATTATGAGCGACACGGACACCACCTTCAATTTCGTCATCGCCATGCTGCAAAGCCAGCTATTCAATCTGCTCTGCGACAAGGCGGACGACCTCTACGGCGGGCGGCTGCCCGTCCATGTGCGGTGTCTGCTGGACGAGTTCGCCAACATCGGCCAGATCCCCAACTTCGACAAGCTGATCGCCACCATCCGGAGCCGTGAGATATCGGCCTCCATCATTTTGCAGAGCCAGTCGCAATTAAAGACCATCTACAAGGACGCCGCGGACACCATCGCCGGCAACTGCGACGTCACCTTGTTTTTGGGAGGCAAGGAGAAGTCCACCCTCAAGGAGATCTCGGAGCTGCTGGGCAAGGAGACCATCGACAGCCTGAGCCAGTCCGAGAACCGGGGCGCGCAGACCTCTCACGGCCTCAATTATCAGAAAATGGGAAAGGAGCTGATGACCCAGGACGAGATCGCGGTCATGGACGGCGGCAAGTGCATCTTGCAGCTTCGGGGCGTGCGCCCGTTTTTCAGCGACAAGTACGACCTGACGAAGCACCCCCGCTACAGGTATTTGTCCGACGCCGACAAGAAGAACGTCTTTGACGTGGAACGGTACATGAAGCGCAGACCGGCCATCGTAAAGCCGGACGAGCCTTTCGATATGTACGAATTGAAAGCAAAAGCCATAAAAGACGAACCCGAAAACGATTCTACAAAACGAAAGGAAATGTGAATTATGGAATTTTTCAACAGCGCTATCGACGTATTGCAGACCCTGGTCATCGCCCTGGGCGGCGGCCTGTGCGTGTGGGGCGGCATCAACCTTCTGGAAGG
>CAVATZ010000124.1:0-2294 GCA_963591655.1 Clostridiales bacterium | reverse complement strand
TGGACGCTGGAGACGCTGACCGTGGCCGACCGGAACGGCAAGAAGATCGACCTCGCCATCGTGACGGTCGGCGAGAAGTACACCTTCCAGATGCCCAGCAACAGCGTCACGGTAGAGGCCACATTCATGGAAGACAACACGATGCTCAACTACTTCGTGGACGTCAGCGCCGGTGATTACTACTATGACGCGGTGCTGTGGGCGGCGGTAAACGGCATTACCAGCGGCGTGGACGCGCTGCATTTTGCGCCGGACGCACCCTGCACCCGTGGCCAGATCGTGACCTTCCTGTGGCGGGCCGCCGGATCTCCGGAGCCGCAGACCATGAGCGGCTTTGCGGACGTGGCTGCGGACAGCTACTGCGCGAAGGCGGTGGCATGGGCGGTCGAGCGCGGCATTACCTCCGGCACGGGCAACGGCAGATTCAGCCCGGACGAAGCCTGCACGAGAGCGCAGGCCGTGACCTTCCTCTACCGCGCGGCAGGCAGCCCCGCAGTCAGCGGCTACGCGGAGTTTGACGATGTGATGACCGATGCCTACTACGCCAGAGCGGTGGCGTGGGCAACGGAGCAGGGCGTGACGGAGGGAGTCGGCAGCCGCCGGTTCGCCCCGGACGATACCTGCACGAGAGGCCAGATCGTCACCTTCCTGTGGCGGTCGCAGGCCGACTGATCCCCCGTACCGTTCTCCGTCCCCGCAGCCCATCGGACAGGGCTGCGGGGACCGGGGAGCCGCCCGCAGGCGGCAGGGGCAGCGCCCCTCTGGAGCGAGGCAGCGGGCAACCGGCAGCACACAGGCCGGTAGACGCAGCCAGCTCCAGCAGCCCCCGCGGGAGCGCGCAAAAGCACTTTCATACTGCCAGCCCCACAAGGGGCGGCGGTGTGAAAGTGCTTTTGCGTTACTTTCTCACAAGAAAGTAACAAAGAGGTTGCCTAATCGGTACTCATATGGTAAAATAGCAGCAGTACGAAAACGGAAAAACAGAGCAGAGGAAAGGAAGGGTGAGCGGTATCGGAACAACGATTTCCGGCATGATGGGCCGGGGCAGCATCCGGCACAACAACCGGGAGTTCACGGCGGCCAATGTAGACCGTGGCCGGTCGGGGCAGAACATCGTCTTTGTCAACGAGGATCTGAAGCAGGTCTATCACGAGCTGTTTGATGCGGCGCTGGAGAGCTACAACGCCGGGAAGAAAAAGACCAGAGACAAGATCCCGGACTACTACGAGCATATCCGGCAGAGCAAGCAGGAGAAGCTGTTCCATGAGGCCATCTTCCAGATCGGCAATCTCAGCGACTGCGGCTGCGGCTCGGAGGGCGGCCAGCGGGCAGCCGAGGCGCTGACGGAGTTCGCAAAGACCTTTCAGGAGCGCAACCCCCATCTCCGGGTGTTCAACATGGTGCTGCACATGGACGAGGCCACGCCGCACCTTCATGTAGACTATATCCCGGTGGCAACGGAGCAGACGCGGGGCCTGTCCGTGAGAGTATCCATGAAGCAGGCCCTCAAGCAGCAGGGCTTTACAGGGCTTGGCCGGAAACAGACCGAGTGGAAGGCTTGGATGGATCGGGAGAAGGACGCTCTGACGGAGATCGCCCAGCGGCACGAATTTGAAATCATTTCTCTCGGCAGCAACCGGCGGCACATGGACTTGCCGGAGTACCGGGCGGCGATCCAGGAGGCCGAGGCCGTGCAGGAGCAGACGGCGGCAGCTACGCAGGAGCTGACAGACCTGCAGGAGCAGAGGACGGAGCTGAAGCGAGAGATCAAGTCGCTCTCCGGCGCTTCTGCGGCGCTGAAGGCCGCAGAACGGGTGCGGGTGGACTTCGATACCATCCGACCGGAAAAAACGCTCACAGGGGCTGTCAAGGGCGTTACGGTGGAGCAGATCAGGGATCTCAAGGCTGCGGCCATGACCGGCGCTGCGGCGAAGCAGGAAAACGTGGAGCTGAAAAAGGAAAATGCCGCGCTGAGAAAAGATAAGGCCGAGCTGCAAAAGAAGGTTCCGTCCATCAAGGATCGGATGGAAGCTGCGGCAAAACAGAACCAGCTTGAACGACTCCAGTATGAGAACATGGAGCTGAAGGAGGCGCTGGAGGAAGAACGGAGCTTTTCCGACCGGCTGCTGGAGGGCATCGACCGGGTGCTGGATATGCTGGAGCGGCACCTGCCGAGACAGCTTCTCCACCTCGTCGATAAGGCGAGGGAGCTGCTGCCGGAGCATCAGTCCTACCGGCAGGAGCAGCAGCGTGAGAGAGGCCATTCCTGGGACGATATGAGCCTGTGAAAATAG
>CAVATZ010000123.1:0-2326 GCA_963591655.1 Clostridiales bacterium | reverse complement strand
GACAGCTGCGCCTTGCGAAGAAAAAGGTCTTTGGCGCGTCCTCGGAGCAGGCCGGTGAGCAGCTCGTGGAGCAGCTCAGCTTTCTCTTCAATGAGCCGGAGGCATGGGCATCCAGGGATGAGAAGCAGCCGGAGCACACGAATGTTTCTGCCCACACCCGGCAGAAGCACTCCGGCAATCTGGACGAGATCCTGCCGGAAGGTGTTGCCGTTGAGGTCGTGGAGCATGGGATTCCGGAAGCCAAACGGATCTGTGATGTCTGCGGAACCGTTATGGAGCAGATTGGCAAGGAAATCCGGCGCACGCTCGTGCTGCATCCTGCCACGGCAACGATCCGTGAGGATGTTTACTACACCTACGCCTGCCAGAAGTGCAAGGTTGAGGCGATTGAGACGCCGATCCTGAAAACAGAAAAGGTTCCGCCTGTGATCTCCGGAAGCTTCGCTTCACCGGAGGCGATTGCCCATATCATGGTGCAGAAGTTTGTCATGGCTTCCCCGCTGTACCGGCAGGAGCAGGAGCTGAACCGTTCCGGCATCCGGCTTTCCCGGCAGACCATGTCCAACTGGCTGCTCCGGGCTTCTGACGACTGGCTGACGCCGATCTATGAGGAAATGAAGAAGCGTCTCGTGAAGGAGAAAGTCCTCCACGCCGACGAGACTACGCTTCAGGTCTTGCGGGAACCGGGGAAATCCGCACAGTCCAAGAGCTATATGTGGCTCTACCGGACCGGGAAGCACGCCGCGCAGCCGATGATCCTCTACGAGTACAAGCCTGACCGGAAGGCTGCAAACGCAGAGAAGTTCCTTGAGGGCTTCTCCGGCTGGCTCCATGCAGACGGGTATCCCGGTTACCACAGGCTGCCGGAGAAGATCCGTGTGGTGGGCTGCTGGGCGCATCTGCGGCGCAAGTTTGATGAGGCGGTGAAATCCCTGCCGCAGAAGGACCGGCAGGATGCAGCAGCTCTGCGAGGGCAGGCGTATTGCAGCAAGCTGTTCTCCATTGAACAGGAACTGGCCGGGCTGATGCCGGAGGAACGATATACACAGCGTCTGGAACGGTCTAAGCCGGTGATGGACGCTTTATTGGCATGGGCAGAAACGACCCGCGCCGCGCCAAAGTCCGCACTGGGCAAGGCACTGTACTATCTGAAGGAGCAGTGGCCGTACCTGATCTGTGTACTGGAGGATGGCCGTCTGGAGCTGAGCAACAATCTGGCCGAGCGCTCCATTAAACCCTTTGTGATTGGCAGGAAGAACTTTCTCTTTGCCAATACCCCACGCGGGGCACAGAGCAGCGCAGTGATCTACAGCATGATTGAAACGGCGAAGGCCAGTGGACTTGATCCCTACCGCTATCTGACCTGGGTGCTGACCAATGCACCGACACTGGCCGCTAAGGGCGATGACTGGGCAAGCGAACTACTTCCGTCCAATGCTCCTCTGAGTTGCCGATCCTTACAACAGAACGATTGACTTTTGAAACTGAGCCTTATCCTGGGGCTCAGTTTTTTTCTGCCATTTGACGCTTACGATTCATCCTTTGACTTTTCCGTCAAACTTTTTAATACCTCAGTTGGATTTCTCATGCCTCACGCACGCTCCTTTCGTTCTTGGTATTATCAATAAGCTGCTCCCCTTCGCCATGTGAACGTCATTAACGTCTCGGACTACTATGGGAGCTGTGTGACCATGCCCGTTACCGGGTTTAGGTCATCCCCAGTTAGCAAAAACAAGATTAGCTTTCTGTGTTGTCGGCACCGACTTTCGCCATTTACCCGCTGTCTTGCGGTTGCCTTTCCATGAGTATCACTTACTTCCATAACTGCGAAATGCAAGCAACACGGAAAACATACGTTTCAATCCTTTTCGTATGCGGGGTACGGGTTCCCTCGCTCTGGCTATCGTTCAGGCAGTTTAGCTTTGTACCTCATACACAGATTTTTATTCTTACGCATTTGGACGCACAGGATTATTGTCCTCTTACGCAGGCTGCCATAAATTCTTATGACAGCAACGACATGCTACACTCCCCTTCGGGTTTCCCCCTCTCGGATAAGTCGTAGAATAATAGGTTGCTTCTGCTTGTTGTGAGCCTCCTTTTCTCCATTTATTTGCAGATAGCTTGATACTTTTACCTACCGCTTGCTAAAGGCGGTATCCTGTAGTTACCACGCCGCCAATTTATAATGCGCTGGTGGCTTCTGGGCGCACGCAGTTGCCGATGATGGTATCGGCACTCTCCTTATACAGGGCTTTCAGCTGGCTCTGTGCCTGCAAAACAAGGCAGGCGGAAATCTCACGACTTCGGATGGTCGCCATGAGCT
>CAVATZ010000122.1:0-2381 GCA_963591655.1 Clostridiales bacterium | reverse complement strand
GAATTTCGCTACCTTAGGACCGTTATAGTTACGGCCGCCGTTTACCGGGGCTTGGCTTCGGAGCTTCGCTTTCGCTAACCCCTCCGCGTGACCTTCCGGCACCGGGCAGGCGTCAGACCCTATACGTCAGCTCGCGCTTTCGCAGAGTCCTGTGTTTTTGGTAAACAGTCGCTTGGGCCGTTTCGCTGCGGCCCCCTCCGGCTCGAGGAGCAAGTCCTTCCACCGGCGGGGGCACCCCTTCTCCCGAAGTTACGGGGTCGTTTTGCCGAGTTCCTTGACCATGGTTCTCCCGATCGCCTCGGTATGCTCTACCCGTCCACCTGTGTCGGTTTTGGTACGGGCGCCTGCGGCCCTGCCTAGGAGCTTTTCTCGGGACCGTGGGATCTCCTGCTTCGCCCATTCGCTTCGTCGTCGCGCCTCGCCCTCGCGGTTGCGGCATTTAACTCGCAACCGGGCCGCACGCTTTCACGGGGACGTCCAGAACCCCGCCAGGATACCCTCATCCGTCGCTCCGTCGGTCGTAGCGGTCCGCCGGCGGTGCAGGAATGTCTGCCTGCTGTGCATCGGCTACGCCTCGCGGCCTCGCCTTAGCTCCCGACTGACCCTGGGGGGATTAGCCTCGCCCAGGAAACCTTGGACTTTCGGCGGGGGGGTTTTCCACCCCCCTCTCGTTACTCATGCCAGCATTCGCACTCCCGGCCGCTCCACAGTCGGTCGCCCTCCTGCTTCGCCGCGGACGGGACGCTCCCCTACCGCTGAAATACTTCAGCCCGCCGCTTCGGCACCGCGCTTAGCCCCGTGAATTGTCGGCGCATGTCCACTCGACTAGTGAGCTGTTACGCACTCTTTAAATGAATGGCTGCTTCTAAGCCAACATCCTAGTTGTCTAGGCAAACGCACATCCTTTGCCACTCAGCGCGGATTTGGGGGCCTTAGCGGGCGGTCTGGGCTGTTTCCCTCTCGAACACACAGCTTAGCCCACATGTTCTGACTCCCGGGCTCTTATCTCGCGGCATTCGGAGTTTGGTTCGGCTCGGTAAGCGGTGAGGCCCCCTCACCGATCCAGTGCTCTACCACCGCGAGAGAACGCCCGGGGCTAGCCCTAAAGCTATTTCGGGGAGAACGAGATATCTCCGGGTTTGATTGGCCTTTCACCCCTACCCACGGGTCATCCCCTCCGTTTTCAACCGAAGTGGGTTCGGCCCTCCGCGGGGTCTTACCCCCGTTTCAGCCTGCCCATGGGTAGATCACCCGGCTTCGCGTCTGCGCGGCGCCACTGAACGCCCTGTTCAGACTCGCCTTCGCTGCGGCTCGCTTCCTAGCTTAACCTCGCAGCGCCGCGCAACTCGCTGGCTCATTCTACAAAAGGCACGCCGTCACACCCCGAAGGGTGCTCCGACTGCTTGTAGGCGCACGGTTTCAGGTGCTGTTTCACTCCCCTCTCGGGGTGCTTTTCACCTTTCCCTCACGGTACTCGTCCACTATCGGTCATGGGAGAGTGCTTAGCCTTGGAGGGTGGTCCCCCCTGATTCCCACCGCGTTCCACGTGTGCGGCGGTACTTGGGATCTCTCCTGCAGGGCGCGTGCGGCTTCGGGTACGGGGCTTTCACCCTCTTCGGCCGGCCTTCCCAGGCCGTTTCCCTGCCGCCGCGCTTTGTAACCTGCCCATGCGTGCGGGGACGCATGGATGGAGGTCCCGCGACACCGGTCGGCGCAGCGCCCCCGCGCTGTGACGCAACCGCCGGTTTAGGCTGGCCCGGTTTCGCTCGCCGCTACTCCCGGGGTCTCGGTTGATGTCCTTTCCTCTGGGTACTTAGATGTTTCAGTTCCCCAGGTTGCCCCCCGCACCGTATGTGTTCGGGTGCGGGCGCCTGCGCATTGCCGCAGGCGGGTTTTCCCATTCGGAATCCCGCGGGTCGAAGGGTGCTTGCCCCTCACCGCGGATTATCGCAGCTTGCCGCGTCCTTCTTCGGCTTCCCATGCCAAGGCATCCACCGTGCGCCCTTAGTATCTTCTCGTCTCTGTTCCTCATAAAGTTGATGCTATGAGTTAGATTTCTTCAAGTCCAAGACTCGCTATGTAAACCTGACGTAAATGTCAGATGCATACCTAAGTCTGATCAAGAGATGATCTGTATCATCCGATTCGATCTAAGAATCTTATTCGTTTCTCTTTGCTACGCTATGCGGCTGTCAAGGTGCCTCGCGGGTGGTCGGGCCACCCTGGGGGCCGGACGCTGCCCATGCTGGTGATGCGGTAGTGTGCCAAGTGATGGTCGGCGGTAGGTCGTCTCCCTAGAAAGGAGGTGATCCAGCCGCACCTTCCGGTACGGCTACCTTGTTACGACTTCACCCCCCTTACCCTCCACACCTTCGGCGCCT
>CAVATZ010000121.1:0-2572 GCA_963591655.1 Clostridiales bacterium | reverse complement strand
TGACAAGACACAGAAAAAGCCCCGCCGCGAGAACGCGGAGAGGCTTTTTCTGTTACCGCACCAGCATCGCTGCACCGCTCCGCGGTGCGCGATGAGGCGAACAGAGACGCTTAGATGGGCATGATACCCATAATCGCTGCGAAGATCATGCAAAGGATGGAGAAGCCCCAAACATAGAGGAAGGAGTTCTTGATATGATCCTTGATGTCCACATCGGCCAGACCAACACCCAGGAGGGTTGCCGGTACCATCGGGCTGATGAAGGTTGCACAGTTTCTGCAGACTACCATTGCGGTTGCGATGGGCAGAGCAGCGACGCCGTAGCTCTCGCCGATACCGATCATAACCGGAAGCATGCCGTAGAAGTAGCTGTCGGTGTCGAATGCCAGTGCCAGAGGTACGGACAGGATACCGATCACGAGCGGCAGATGCTGACCGAGAGCAGCCGGCAGGATCATGGAGATGATCTGAGACATGCAGGAAACCACGCTCTGGATCTCCACATCGTCTACCTTTACCGTCTTCACCAGGATACCCATGAGTACAGCTGCACCCATCAGAGTGGAACACATCATGAGTGCCGGACCTGCATGGAGGTTGATCACCTTCTTCTGCAGCTTCACGTCAGTGTAGTTCACCAGGATGCCAATGCCTACGCCCAGCATGAAGGGAACGTAGCTGGGGAACTTATCCCAAACCAGAAGTGCGATAACAGCCAGTGTCAGAATCACATTGAAAGCGAAAAGCTTCGGACGTGCCAGATCGTTAGTAGCAGCTGCCTTCTCAGCCTCGTCAAGGACAACAGCGCCCTCCTGCTGAGCCAGCTTGCCGTGAAGGCCTGCGCCTCTCTTCTTCTCCTGTACACCGGAAAGTACGGCATGACCAAGGCCCAGAACGATACCGAAGATCTGTACCGGAATCAGGGTGCTCCAGAGATTACCGGCCTCCATACCGAGTACGGATGCAGCTCTCATGGTCGGGCCGGCCCAGGGCATCAGGTTCATAACGCCCATGGACAGAACGGCAACTCTCAGGAGAGTGGTGGGTCTCATGTGCATCTTCTTGTATACCGGAAGCATAGCCGGAACCACGATCAGGAAGGTAGATGCACCGCCACCGTCCAGGTGTCCGATGGTGGCAATGATGGAAGTCATGACGGTAACGCCGATGACGCTGTCCCCAACCATGCCCATCAGCTTATCGATAATGACATCGAACATGCCGGCATCGGTCATGATACCGAAGTACAGAACGGAGAACACGAACAGAGCCGCTGTGGGGCCTGTGCTGCCGAAGCCGCTCTTGATCAGAGCGCCGATATTCTCAATGGAGTAGTAGCCGCCGATTACCAGGATAGCCGCCAGGATGGACGGGAAGATAATGAAGGCAATGCTGGGCAGTGTTTTGCTCTTGAACAGTGTGACCACGATTGCAATGATGGTCAGAAAGCCCAGGAGACCAACTACGATAGGACTCATGATTTTTCCCCCTTGAAAAATGTGATGAAATTGTGAATATTGAACGTGCAAATTCTACTTCAAGAAGGAATTTTTGGAAAATACTTTGTATCTAAATATGTCCATAGGTTTTTCCTATTGCCTGCAGTGAGTCTGTTTTGGCCTGTCACTTCAGGAAATCCGAATCCAGAATCCGGATTCGGCTGCCGGAGAACGTCAGGATCCCCTCATCCCGCATCCGGCAGAGCTCCCGGGAAAGGGCACTTCTGTCCACGCAGAGAAATTCCGCGAGCTCCGTCCGGCTGTAGGGGACGCTGACATTACCCTTCTCATCCATCGGCAGAGTCTGCAGATAGATCTTTAGCCGGTCCCGGAGGCGCTTCTGGGCCAGAATCCGGATCTTCGTGTTGAAAAAGAGCAGCTGCTTCGCCATCTCCTGCATGAGGTTCGCCGTCACCTGCATCCGGCAGGGACAGGTCATGGTCTGTTGCGACAGCAGAGCCCCGAAGTCCAGCAGAAGCACACTGCCGTCATTTTCCGCCCGGAGACTCACAGGGCTCGTGGACCAGCCGGTGCAGGACAGCTCCGCACCGAAAACCTGCCCCTCCGTCAGGCGGCAGATATTGATCTGATTCCCGCCCTCGTCATACAGGTACTCCGAC
This sequence comes from Clostridiales bacterium, assembly GCA_963591655.1. GTDB lineage: Bacteria > Bacillota > Clostridia > Lachnospirales > Lachnospiraceae > Oribacterium. The sequence goes on along the minus strand of CAVATZ010000121.1, from coordinate 453 downwards.
AGACTCCCCGCCAGCACGATGCCGGTATTCTGCGTCTCTTGCCCCTGCTCGGTGATGTGTGCCCCCTTCGGAAGCTGCCGCACCCGGGCATTCAGGCACTGCAGGGCCTCTTCATATCTGCGCGGCACGATGCCGTTGAACATCCCGCATTTCTGCAGAATCGGATAATACTGCTCCAGCATAAATTCTCTTTTCCGTTGCCATGACAACTGATTCTCGTCGATTAGTTATGATAAACTAACGGTTAGTACAATCTAATATTTTATGGATTTCACACACAAAAGTCAAACTATCTATAAAGGAGAATCCGTTTATGCAATCACTGGGAATAGATCTCGGTTCCTCATCCGTCAAGCTTGTCCTGCTGGAGAACGGCAGCGTGACCGCAAAATGGCTGTCGGTACATCACGGCCGCCCCTTCGATGCGCTCCGCCGCGGTCTCACGGCGCTGCC
>CAVATZ010000120.1:0-2584 GCA_963591655.1 Clostridiales bacterium | reverse complement strand
CCATCGCGGGTAATCGGCATCTTCACCGATACTACAATTTCACTGGAATCACGGTCGAGACAGTGTCCGGATCATTACACCATTCGTGCAGGTCGGAACTTACCCGACAAGGAATTTCGCTACCTTAGGACCGTTATAGTTACGGCCGCCGTTTACCGGGGCTTCAATTCAGCGCTTCTCTTGCGATGACGCCTCCTCTTAACCTTCCGGCACCGGGCAGGTGTCAGGCTGTATACAGCGTCTCTCGACTTAGCACAGCCCTGTGTTTTTGCTAAACAGTTGCCTGGACCTATTCTCTGCGCCTCCCCTCGCGGGGAGGGCCCCTTATCCCGAAGTTACGGGGCCAGTTTGCCTAGTTCCTTAACCGTGAATCTTCCAAGCGCCTAGGTATTCTCTACCCGACCACGTGTGTCCGTTTGCGGTACGGGCGCCGCGCGCGTTGGATGCTTAGCGGATTTTCTTGGGGGCATGCTTACCTCGGCTGTCAGGCCCTCCCGGAGGAGGCCCCGTACTTTCAGGTTCGGCTCGGGGCGTGTGCTTCACTGCGCCCCTCATAACCTACACCCTTCAACGGGCTATTCCGTCAGCCCGCGCGAGTTTCACTTCCCCGTCCCCGCGTCGCCGCGCGTGGCGGTATGGGATTGTTGACCCATTCTTCCATCGGCCTCTCCATTTGGATGAGCCTTAGGTCCCGACTGACCCCGGGCCGATTAACGTTGCCCGGGAAACCTCGGTCTTTCGGCGGGAGCGCGTCTCACGCTCCTTATCGTTACTTATACCTACATTTGCTTTTCCGGAGGCTCCACCGCAGGTCGTCCCTGCAGCTTCAGCGCCGCCGGAATGCTCCCCTACCGGCGTCATAAGACACCCCTCGGCTTCGGCAGCGGTTTTCATACCCGATTATTATCCACGCGCGGCCCCTCGACCAGTGAGCTGTTACGCACTCTTTGAATGAATGGCTGCTTCCAAGCCAACATCCTGGCTGTCACCGGGGCCGCACTTCGTTAGACTAACTTAACCCGCATTTCGGGGCCTTAGCCGGAGGTCTGGATTCTTCTCCTCTCGGGCGCGGACCTTAGCACCCGCGCCCTCACTCCCGGGGTCTGGCCTGCGCGCATTCGGAGTTTGTCCGGACTTGACAGGCGGCGAAGCCCTCGCGTCCGATCAGTCGCTCTACCTCACGCAGGGAACCCCCGGGGCTGCACCTAAATGCATTTCGGGGAGTACGAGCTATCTCCGGGTTTGATTGGCCTTTCACTCCTACCCTCGCCTCATCCGGAAGCTTTTCAACGCTTATCGGTTCGGCCCTCCATCCCGCGTTACCGGGACTTCAGCCTGGGCAAGGGTAGATCACCCGGTTTCGCGTCTGCCACCGCTGACCATATAACGCCCTCTTCGGACTCGCTTTCGCTCAGGCTCCGCGCGTCGTCGCGCTTAGCCGGCCAACGGGGACAACTCGTAGGTTCATTATGCAAAAGGCACGCCGTCACCCCGCTAGGGGGCTCCGACCGCTTGTAGGCGCATGGTTTCAGGGACTATTTCACTCCGCTGCTCGCGGTGCTTTTCACCTTTCCCTCACGGTACTGGTTCGCTATCGGTCTCTCGCGAGTATTTAGCCTTGGCGGATGGTCCCGCCGGATTCGCGCAGGGTTTCACGTGCCCCGCGCTACTCAGGGTACCGCTACGCTTCCGCGAGGCTTCGCGTACGGGCCTTTCACCCTCTGCGGGGGCGCTTTCCAGCGCCTTCCGCTCGCCTCGCGGCCGCGACGTCGCGGCCCTACAACCCCCGTCCGGCCGTGACCGGGCGGGTTTGGGCTGGTCCCCGTTCGCTCGCCGCTACTTGGGGAATCACTCTTGTTTTCTCTTCCTGCGGGTACTAAGATGTTTCAGTTCCCCGCGTTGGCCTCCCGGCTTGGCCGGGATGGCGGGTCTTCCGCCCGCCGGGTTGTCCCATTCGGAGACCCGGGGGTCAAAGGCTGTTTGCGCCTCACCCCGGATTTTCGCAGCTTACCGCGTCCTTCGTCGCCTGCGAGAGCCTAGGCATCCGCCATGCGCCCTTGTTTGCCTGCCGTCCCGCCCGCGTGGGTTCCACGCGGCGGCGTCTGCCGGAAGCCTCGGCGGCTCCGGCGGGCGCGCTCTTGGCGGGCGGCGCTTGCACATCGCTCGCCGCCTCTCTTTCAAGGCGGCTCCGTCTTTCCGCGGGAGGGCGCGTCGCCGCGCCGCTTCCCGCGTCCTTTCGCTTTCGCTCGTGCGGGGCACCATGCAAGGCTGTTAAGCCCGCAATGTCTGCCCCGCCCTCTCGGTTGTTCTACTGTCCAATATGCCAAATATCTACTGCCCGAAATGGGCGGAGTGGAGAATAACGGATTCGAACCGTTGACCCTCTGCTTGCAAAGCAGATGCTCTAGCCAGCTGAGCTAATCCCCCGTCAAGGTTTTGCGCGAGTGCTGCGTGCTACATCGACCTGCCGTCCTATGTGTAGTCCCAGCCGCGTTGCTCCTGTTTGCACATTGACCTCACGGTCTATGTGTAGTCCCAGGCAGAGTTGAACTGCCGACCTCCACATTATCAGTGTGGCGCTCTA
>CAVATZ010000118.1:0-2705 GCA_963591655.1 Clostridiales bacterium | reverse complement strand
AAGCGGAACATTCAGATGAAATTCTATGTGACGGAGGAGGAAAAGCGGCTCATCGACGAAAAGATGGCGCGGCTCCCCACGCGGCGGTACGGCGCGTACCTGCGCAAGATGGCGATAGACGGGTATATCATCCAGCTTGACACCACGGACATCAAGGAGATGAACGCCGCCCTGTCCGCCATCGGGCGGAACATCAACCAGATCGCAAAGCGCGTCAACGCAGGCGGCGGTGCGTACCGGGAGGATATGCGGGAGATACAGGAGAGGCTGGAGGAGATATGGCGGTTACAAAGACGCATCCTGTTAAGTCAACGCTGAAAGCGGCTATCGACTATATCTGCGACCCGGAAAAGACAGACGGAAAGCTGCTTGTTTCTTCCTATGGCTGCGCCGCCGAAACGGCGGACATCGAGTTCGGCTGGACCCGCCGCCACGCCATCGACAAGGGGACGCACCTGGGCCGCCACCTGATCCAGTCCTTCGCCCCCGGCGAGGTCACGCCGGAGCAGGCCCATGAGATCGGCATGGAGCTGGCGCGGGAGATTTTAGGCGGGAAATACGAGTTCGTCCTGACCACCCACACGGACCGGGATCACGTCCATAATCACCTGATCTTCAACGCCGTCAGCTTTGCGGACCACAGGCACTACCATTCCAACAAGCGCAGCTATCACTTCATCCGCCGCACCTCAGACCGGATCTGCAGGGAGCACGGCCTGTCCGTCATCGTTCCCGGCCGGGATAAGGGCAAAAGCTACGTCGAGCACCAGGCGGAGCAAAGCGGCGCCAGCTACAAGGCGAAGCTGCGCGCCGCCATCGACCGGCTGCTGCCCGGCTGCCGCGACCTGGAGGAGCTGCTGGAACGGCTGCGGCGGGAGGGCTATGAGCTCAAGCGGGGCAAGTACATTTCCGCCAGAGCGCCGGGACAGGAGCGGTTCACAAGGCTCAAGACCCTGGGCGCGGACTACGCCGAGGAAACCCTGACCGCCCGGCTGGCCGGACGCGCAAGGCCCTCCCGCCAGATGAAACAGCAGAACGGAAAGATCAGCCTGCTCATAGATATCCAGAACAACATCAAGGCGCAGCAGAGCGCGGGCTACCGCCATTGGGCGACCATCGAGAACCTGAAACGCATCGCCGAGACCTCCAACTTCCTGACGGAGCACGGCGTCGGCAGCATGGAGGAGCTGACGGAGCGCTGCGAGGCGGCGTCCGCCGCCTCCGCCCGGCTGAAAGCGGAGCTGCGGGAGACCGGGGCGCGGATGGAGGCGCTGACGCTGAAACAGAAGCACGTCGCCGCCTACCGCCAGCTCAAGCCTATCTATGACCGCTATAAGGCGTCGAAGGACAAGGAGAAGTTCCTGCGGGGCTATGAGAGCGAGATCATCCTCTTTGAGGCCGCCGCCAGAGAGTGCAAGCGCCTGGGCGCCGTGCCCCTGCCGTCCGCGGAGCGGATGCGGGCGGAGATGGATGACCTCACCGCCAAACGGGCGGCGCTGAAAGCGGAGCTGGAGAAGGCGCGGCGGGAGGAGCGGGACTACGCCGCCGTGCGCCGGAACGTGGAGGAGTTCCTGTCCCCGCCCCGGCAGGAGCCGGCACGGCAGAAGGCCAGGGAGCTGGAATGACCCGCATGGAGCGGAACACATATATATTTTGGAGGTATCACCATGAACAGCAAGCCAATCATCGTATCTACCGACTCCTGCCACAACCTGCAGGACTGGTTCTCTGAGAAAACAGGCGCTGCCCTGATGCAGTTGTCCGTTCTTTCCCGGCTGATCCATCACCCGGAGGACTTCCCCCAATTTGCCGAAAAGCCGGACCAGCGGCAGCAGTATATGGATCAGCTTATCTGGACAGCCGTTGGAAAGGTCTATACCGTCTATATGCTCTGTCAGGGCGGGGACGAGATCGACCGCGGACATATCCGCGCCATCTTTGAGGACGGCCTGGACGGCTGGGGTCGGGTGAAGAAGGATCTGAGCGGAGAAACGACTTTTTAGGGCGGTCTTGCGTTTTTCCCTGGGCTTTTGCCGAAGCATCCGATATAATGAAGATACAGACGATTTTGAAGGAGGCGAACCCCATGACAAGAGGAGAAGCGATCAGGGACTTTCTTTGCAAGACCATCCTGCCCGTGGCGGCGGCCGCGCTGCTGTACTGCATCTTCCGGTCCGCCTGCGTGAAGGACGGGGAGCTGGACTACCTCCGGCTCTGGATCCTCTGCGGGCTGCCCTTCGGGATCTGGCGGCTGCGGCTCTGGATCCTGCCGGGCGGCGGCTCCCTGGGCGGCGGGATCGCCCTGTTCGCGCTGAACTTCATCCTGGCCGGACTTCTGGGCGGCTGCGTCCTTGTCTGGCGGCTGCTGGTGGCGGCGTGGTATGTGCCCCTGACCGCCTACCGCCTGCTGACGGCGGGCAGCTATCCGGTCATCACGGAGGACTGAGAACCGCACTATGGAACTATGGAAAACGGCCGCTTTGCCGATGGAAAAGCCATTCACCGCCTGCTGGAAAAGGACAGGCCTTTCCCACAGGACGGCAAACCGCTTTCCCACAGCGCCGCCCGGTCCGGCCGTTTGCCCACAGTCCCACAGCGCCTGCTGCTGCGAAGATAATTCCCGCTGCTTTTTGTAGAAAAAGAACATACTTTATGGTAGAATGGGGACAGCCCATAGAAGGAGGAAAAAGCCCATGGACGAGAAC
>CAVATZ010000117.1:0-2708 GCA_963591655.1 Clostridiales bacterium | reverse complement strand
GCGGATCAGATGTTTCCTGTTTCTGAACAGAAGGATTAGCATTCGAATTGAGCACGTCGCTGGTCGGGCTTTGACCTACCATTCCAGCTTCACCAGGATTCAGATTGCCCTGGTTGACGGTTTCAACTGCCGGAGCATTTTCACCAGCATTCATGGTTTTGCTTGTAAGAGTATCGCTGAACTTGTTGCCATTGCTGCCGCCCTCTACCACAGGATCAGCTGTCTTGGTATCGCGCTTCGAAATATTCGTCTGACCTTCAGCAGGATTCTGCGCCGGCTTCATTTCTGTCGGATTAGTCGGATTGTCACCTTCAGCTCTAAAGACACCGGACTTAACTTCTGTCGAGGTATCATTTGCACCCGCATCGAAACCAGTTCCGTTGCCTTCTACCTTGGAAGGTCCAGTCTTAGGAATAGTTGTCTTCAGCGCATCCACCTTACCTTCGGCAGGATTCTGCGACGGCTTCATTTCTGCCGGCTTAGACGGAACACCATTATTCTTGCCGTTAAAGGCATTGCTGCCTTCCACAGGTTCATTTTCACCCTGTACAGGCGCATTTTCATTCTGTACCGGTGCCTTCGTATCGGCAGGCTTATTGGCAGTCTTACCGGTATCCTTCCAGGAGCCACCGACCTGATTCAGAGTCGGCCGATTCTTGTTGATCAGATCTGCGTTGTCCAGACCCTGGTTCTTGCCGCCGAATCTGCCGGTGCCTACCTCGTCCTTATCCAGCAAATCCATCAATTTACTGTGCTGCTCTGTATAGCCGCTGTCGTCCTTTACTCTTCTGCTGCCTGCAGCCGCTACGCCGCCTGCTTTCTTGTCGGCAGGCTTGTTGCCCTCGAGCTTGCCCTTCTGTCCGCCCGCTTTGCCCTTAACGGCACCTGTACCGGGCTTATTCTGACCGTTGAGTGCCTTCTCGAGCTCAGACTCTGTCTCCGCATCGCCGGCCTCAGCCGCATTAGGCGCGGGCTCAAATCCGAGCTTAGACCGCAGTGCATCCATAGACTTTTTGTTCTTGCCTGCTCCCAGTCCGAGAGAATCTGTGGTTTTGCCCTTTCCGCCCTTGAAAGCATTCTTGTTTTTGTTCTGCTGTGCCTCAGGCTTGTTCTCCTTCTCCTTATCGAGATCGCCGGCATTGGTATTGTCCATATCGAACTGCTTCCGCAGTTTATCAAGAGTACGGTTCTCGGCGCCGAGCTTTCCAGTCTTACTGGACTTTGACTTGTCGTCCTTCTTTCCGGCACCCTCCAGCTTGTCGTTCCGGTTACGCATATCGCCCTGGAAGGCATTGTCCTTGCCATGGTCGCCGGTACCGGCCGCACCGGTGTTTTTGCCATTGAAGCGCTGGCTGCCTTCCCCGAGCTTTCCGTCCTGGCCGTCCTGCCCTTCTTTTCCTTCCTTGTTCTTGCTACGATCTCCGGCTTTGATCAAGGACCAAAGACCGCCCTTGACCAGATTACCAACCTCTTCGCCCTTCGCCATGGCCTCACCCTCGGCATTGCCGGCCTCTGCACTGATGAGACTTGTGATCATGCTGCTGGACTTGTAGACTGCCCAGAGTCCGCCCAGAAGGAAGACCACCTTGCAGACAAAGTTCAGTTCCACGCTGGCGCTCATCGTGAGCTCCGAGCCCATGATGGTGGGACAGATCAGAAGATACAGCTTCATGGCCACCAGCATGCCGTAGCCCGTAAAGCAGGTACCCACGAAGAGATTCCGCCACTTTCCGAAGTGCTCTCCGTCATCCAGCGGTATGGTTGCCGCAAAAAGCGGGGATACAATATACAGAAGCAGCAGATTGAACAGTCTTCTCACCACTGCGATCAATGCGATCAGCAGGAGGAAGGCGAACACCAGACCCAGACCGATCAGAATGAAATAGTCGAGCTTACGAATGTTGAAATAGATCTTCACATCACTGAGCTTGTACGGATTCAGTCCGCTGGATTCGAAGAATTTACTGCGGATGGGATCCGTCGGCCCCACGATCTTGCTTCCACTCTGCACGGCATCGCTGGAGAGGTTGAAGCTTTCATCATTTGCCGCATTCAAAGTACCCAGAACGAAAATCATTCGTCCCAGTGTCGTATTTCCTGCCGCGCCTCCTGCCAATGCCATGGCGGAATTCAGGCCGGTCAGAATGGCCTCTGCCAGGTAGATAATGCCGAAAACCGCGAGCTGCACCGTAAACAGGTTCAGCACGGAGCTGAGAAGCGAAGACATTACCCTGGAAACCGGGCGCTTGTTCTCAAAGTCGAAATCCAGCATGGAACGGGTAACGCCGTAAATGGCAAAGATGATTGCCAGTCCCAGTGCGAAGAAATTGATATACCAGAAGGCACGCCGCACGGCATCCATGTTCAGGAACGCCCGCAGCAGCGTCGTTTCCTCCCCCTTAAAGATCACCGGCTGCACACCCAGCAGCGTATCAAAGAGGTCCGAAAGGCAGTCCAGAATCTGCAGCGCCATCTTCGCCAATGAATACATCGCACTGAAAAAGTTATCCAGGATCCTCTCCCAGAGCCACCGGCCCGCCGCATAGACGGTTTTGTCCAGTATCGGCCCCAGTACATTGCTGTAAATGAAGGAGAATACCGAACTCAGGACACCCTTTATGCAATTAAATACAGGGCTGATGATATTGTTCAGTATCCACTTTAATGCGCTGTCCAGCCATCCGCAATAAACGTAGCTCATTCGCCTG
>CAVATZ010000116.1:0-2720 GCA_963591655.1 Clostridiales bacterium | reverse complement strand
ATGGAATGAAGAAAATGATTGCAATGCTGCTGGCCGGTATGATGGCGGCGGGCAGCTTTAGTACAACGGCATTTGCCTATAGCGGAGAGAAGGCAGAGACGACTGCAGAAACCGGAGTCAGTGTGCAGGAGACTGCGGCAGAATCCGGGGCGGATGCAGCGGAAACGAAGGCAGAGACAAAGACGGAAGATAAGAATGCAGGAACAGCAGAGAAGAAAAGCGGTAAGAGCGAAGATACAGACATTGACTCGGAAATGCAGGTTCTGCCAGAGGGGTACGAGATGACGACAGATGAAGACGGAAACACAATCGTGACCATCGGTGACAAGCAGTATAACCTGGGCGGCCAGACGGAAACCAAGCAGACCGGTACGGTGGTTTCCGGTATCCGCAGTCTGCACTTCCGCTCCGGTCCGAGTATGAAAGCCGACATTATCGGCTATCTGCATTCCGGCGATCAGGTGGAGGTGCTTGGGCAGACCGGTGATTGGTACCAGGTGATCTATAATGGCACCACAGGCTATGTACACGGGAAATATTTGAATGTGACAGAGACTACGGAGGGCAGTGCAATCAGTGAGGATGCCCTGAAGTTGTTCCTGGATCTAATGCAGAGCGACAATTCCACCGAAGAGGAGGAGCCTGAGAGCGAAGGCCTGACACCCGACGGCAATATGACACTGGTGGATGACATCGGTGAGGAAGAGGATAAGAGCAGCCAGCAGTTCATCACGATGGTAACGAAGGCAGGCAATACCTTTTATCTGATCATCGACCGCGATAAGGACGGCAATGAAAATGTGCATTTCCTGAATATGGTGGATGAAGCTGATCTCTTGGCGCTGATGGACGAGGATGAGGCAGCCAAGTACCAGACTCAGGAAACAGAGGTGACGGCCAAGGATGATACGGAAGCAAGCAAGGAATCCGATGACGAGGACGCTGACACTGCGGAGAATACCGAAAAGGAGACTGACAAGAAGGAGAAGAAAAGCTCTCCGCTACCGCTGGTGATGCTGCTTTTCTTTGTGGTTGGCGCAGGCGGCGTCGGCGGTTATCTCTATATCAAGATGAAGGGCGGCAAGCCTACATCGAAGACTGCAAAGCCGGATCCGGATGCCGATTATCATGACGAGGATGAGGAAGCATTAGAGCTTCCGGAGGAATCCGAAGAAGATGATGACAGCGAGGATGATGACACGGATGTCAATGAGGATTATGAAGCAGAAACAGACGATGAGCCGGTCTGATCACGCCGGACAGGTATAAGATATGGGGCGGCCGAGAGGCCGTCCTTTACATAGCGGATAATTGTGTTGCCGCTATATATGGGATGGAAGTGTTCTGAAAAATCTGATAAAATAGAACAAAAAGTTGGAGGTTACAGATATGAAGCACGAATGCAGGATAACAGTTCTGGAAACTAAGGTATTCCCGGAACTGCAGGAGAAATATCTGGCTGATCCTAAGTCGGGATCGTGTCCCTGCTTCAAGGCAGGAGATACGTTTTTATTGAAGAGGACACCGCAACAGGATGATTTTTATCATCTGATGAATGGTAAGTTTTGTGGTGAGGCATGGGACGCAGTGAGTCGATATGTCTATACGGCATTACAGGGTGGCTCCATTATGCATGGCTGGACAAACGATGAGCGCATGATGATCACCTGCTGCAATGACGGAACCAGACCAGTCATATTCAAAATAGAAAGAATCGACATCCCGGAGAGTGAAGAGGAAAAGCAGTGGCTGGAGAAACAGAATTTCAAAAACTCTGTGGAGGATGCCTATACCGGGTGAAAACAAGCAGAAAGTTGAGAAAACTATCTAAAAAGACTGTCTGATTCGATGAAACTATAGGGAGGTCAGCTATGACACCACTTGAAATTATGAAATCTCCTGCTGCTTATGCAAGCGGTTATGAAAACTTTCCGGCAGAGAAGCAGCAGCGTGCCAAAAAGCTTTGCTGGGAATATAATCACTCAGCTCCGGATGAACAGGAAAAACGAAAATCCATTTTGCAGGACCTGTTGGGAACCTGTTCGCTGATGACCAACATCGAGCCGGATTTTCACTGTGACTATGGTTTTAACATTCACGTTCACGGATTGGCTGTTATCAATTATAATTGCGTCATTTTAGATACTTCTCCGGTGAATATTGGCTCCGGTGCTTTCATTGCGCCGGGGGTTTGTCTGGCATGTTCCGGACATTCTGTTGATCCCAAACAGCGCAGTCAAGGAATTGGAACATCTGCGCCGATCACATTGGAAGAAAATGTTTGGATTGGTGCAAATGCAACGATTTGCGGTGGGGTGACAATCGGTGCAGGATCTGTCATTGGTGCCGGAAGCGTAGTAACGCATGATATTCCATCAGGCGTGGTAGCAGCAGGTGTGCCTTGCCGGGTGATTCGGTCCATTACGGATGAGGATAAGATCGCATCAAAAGAAATTTTGTTTTGAGAACAAAAAGAAGCTCTTTTTACATAGCAGTCATGCACTTCGGTGTGTGGCTGCTAATTTTTTTGCGAAAGGAGCATATTCAAATGAAACTTGTATTAGCGGAAAAGCCCTCAGTGGCTATGAGTCTCTCGAAGGTGATCGGAGCAACGAAGCGCAGTGACGGCTATATGGAGGGTAACGGTTACCTTGTCAGCTGGTGTGTGGGACATCTGGTGGAGCTTTCCCAGCCGGATGCCTACGATGAGAAATATGCCA
>CAVATZ010000115.1:0-2828 GCA_963591655.1 Clostridiales bacterium | reverse complement strand
ATATTCCTGCGGCAATTGTCCGGACTCCGAGAGCAGACAAACACAAGAAGAGGAGAGCCTTTCGACTCTCCTCTTCTGCGTCCCACGATTGAATCAGCATTCTATGCGAATCACTGCTCCGCCTTGCGCTTCTTATACGCTACGCACCAGCCACCAAGCACCGCTCCGCATGCCACAAACCCGAGTCCCATGACGAGCATCATGCTGCTGTCACCGGTCTGGACGGCCTTGCGGGTCGCACCGAGGACCTGACCGACGGGGCTGTCCGCCACGGCGTCAATGATCTCGCCCACGGGGCCGCGGCTCGCACCGAGCACCGAACCCTGCGGTGTCACACTGTGCCAGCTGGTGCTTCCGCCGCCACCGCCGCCACCGGAATGACTGCCGCCACCGCCACCAGAGCTCTTCTTTGTGTAGCTGTTGCTAAAGACAACCGCATCCACCTTATTCGCGGTGTCGCTGCCCTTCTGCGCCGTGATCTCCGTGAAGAGACCACTGTCCGTATTCTTCACATACGCCCGGATCGTATACACCCCCGGTTTACTGAACGTAAGCTTCCAGCTCTTCTCCACTGTGCCGCTCAGCATCTGGGAAATCACCGGTGCCTCCGTCTCCGGATACGGGTTCTCATAAACCTCGTCGGTAATGCACCCGAAGAGAATGTACCGCCCGTTCGTCATGGCATCTTATTAGCACGAAAATAGGAGAGTCTTTCGACTCTCCCACTTATATCAACAGTACTTGCTTATGCCATCACCAATGAATCCGATAGCCACTCTTCGACGTGCTGCACGGATACATCCACAATCCCTGCGATCTTGTCAATTGGCATACCGATTTTTGACAACCTCGTTGCGGTAGACTTCGCTTTTCGGAGCTCACCAATGCCTACGCCTTTTTCTTCTGCTTCCTGGAAATCGGCGGCCATAAAATCTCTCAATGCGTCATACATACTGGGGTCCTCCTTTCGCATTTTGTCGAATGCCTCTCTATTCGCTGCCAGTGCTACCTGAAGCACTGACTCAATCAGTTCTCTTTCATCTCTAACATAGCGAGTTTCCTCGATGTTCGCAAGCAGATTTTTTGCATCCAAGACCTGCAGGCGGTTCGTCAGGCTCTGCAGCCAAATGGCATCCTGCTCAGGTAGTTCATCACTCACAATGAGCTGTACGGGGAACAGTCCTGCTTGTTCAATGTAGTAAACACCGGGATAACTCTCTTCCACCACATAGTTCTCCCGCAGCCATTTCAGCAGCTTTCCCGGCTTGTCGGCCCGAACCAGCGTTACCAGCACGTCCTCTGCCGGGATCTCGTTTACCTTCTTTGCTGCGGCTTTGTAAAGACAGGCATAGCCCATGGTCTTGAAGAAATTGTCAATGCTCAGATCATCTCCGGGGGACTTGTACTCGAAAATGTTATGGCGACGGAAGTGCCTGCCGATGGGCTCCTTGATTACCAGATCTTCGGTTTTCTCAATGATCAGCAGGTCGATCTGTATGGGCTTCGGGTTCAGTAGATGCTCCTCGTGGAAGGTCAGCTGATCGTTGTAGTCGCGTAATTCCAACTTCATCGCTGCGACAAAGCCTGGATGCCACTGTATTCTGGAATCCGAGGTATCGCTCGGCGGCTTGGATAGTTTCTTCTGCATGACGTCACCTCCTTATGGTATGATTAGCTCATAATTTGCCGTTGGCATTTTGTGATGGTCACGCTAGTTTTAAATCATCATATCATGAGGCGCTGAAATCTCATAGACTACAAAATCGGACATGGTTTCAGACAGGCAATCGGGCAGACGGGGACGGGCTGGAAAGGCACGTCCTCGGAGGGACATTCACTAAACAGACTTCGTCAAGTGCGATCTCAGCGGTGCGCATGTTTCGCTGTTCCCTTGATGGGAACAGCTCATTGCGTCACCGCCGGGGCGGGAAGCCCCTTTGGATCGCACTAAAGACTCGTCTGTAAGTGTCTGTTTCCCTCCTGTGGAGGCCTTTCTGCGCTCCGCCCCATCTTCACCTCTCTCCGTTCTGCTGTTCCCTGAGTTCTAGGTTGCAGAATTTGATACAGTGTCATAGGGAATGGACAGGCCGGGGAGCTCAAGAAATCCATTTGAGGAGGCTGGTTACAGCTGCTTGCGGACAAGCCTTAGTGCGCTCCACAAGGACTACAGGTCCTGGCGGCGCAGAACGGAGCCTTTTTCATCAAGAAAAAGGCGCTCGTATCACTTGTCATGCTGGGGATCAGCGCAAGCTTGGCTTGCGGGGACCCCAGCATGACGGGCCCTGGTGGTCGCTCTGGGCTTCATTGCTCCGGGCGCCCCGATAGCCAAGCTATCGCTGAGCCCGGAGCAACAACCCCCGCTGGCGAAGCTATCGCTGAGCCCAGAGCGACAAGACTTGGCGAAGACCGCAACGCGGGAGCTCTGCTTCCGCGGCAGCTGTCCAGCTGACGACTGGATTTCAAGAGCCCCCGGCTGGACATCTTCCTGCGGTAGATGTCCATACTACAAAAAGAGGAGAGCCTTTCGACTCTCCTCTTCTGCATCGAGCACTTAAACCAGCGGCTTACTGCTCCGCCTTGCGCTTCTTCCATGCGCTGCACCATGCGAACATCGCCGCTCCGCATGCCACAAACCCGAGTCCCATGACGAGCATCATGCTGCTGTCACCGGTCTGGACGGCCTTGCGGGTCGCACCGAGGACCTGACCGACGGGGCTGTCCGCCACGGCGTCAATGATCTCGCCCACGGGGCCGCGGCTCGCACCGAGCACCGAACCCTGCGGTGTCACACTGTGCCAGCTGGTGCTTCCGCCACCGCCGCCACCGGA
>CAVATZ010000114.1:0-2897 GCA_963591655.1 Clostridiales bacterium | reverse complement strand
CTGCCGCCGCTCCTTCCGGCACAGGTGGACAGCGTGATGAGGTCCGGTCGCTCCGTAAAATCCACGGCAGCACTGTCGTATTCCTGATAGGAGGAGTTCTTCACTGCCGCCGCCACGTAGGCATCATATTCCGCATCCGTATTGATCACATTGTAGGCACTGCTGCCTTCCCGGGTCAGGTAGTAGCTGAAAATCCGGTACTTCCGCACCCCGTCTTCCCGGTAAAGATAGATATAAGGATCGGCATCGCAGAGCCCCGCCTCCTTACGAAAGCGCTTCAGGGTACCGAACATGCTGCCGTTCTTCATATTGTGTCCGTAGATCATGCTGTTCCGGTCACTGTAGTCACCGTCGGCATCGCAGTCCAGAAAAACGCAGCCCGCAAAGTTACGTTTCCCCTCGAAGGTGGTATGGAGGTAGTCGCTGTTGTCCTTGCTGTGAACAACGGGATACTGAAGCTGCAGCACCGGAATGGACAGCACCGCGGAGAAGTCTCCGTTTTCCTGCCGCAAAGCGGCGTAATCAATGGCCAGAACCGGATACTGCGGTGCGGTATCACCGACATTATCCTCATCCTCCGCCTGGATATATTCCTCTGCAATGGCGCTGTACTCGTCACCGGCCTGCTTATATGCCAGAAAATCCTTCATAAACAGGAAGCCGAACACCGCCATGCCGCAGAGAAGCAGCACCGGCACCATATAAAAGAGAATACCGTTTTTCTTTTTTTCCTGCATGTTTTATCCTCCTGCAAACTCTTCCGCATCATTTCGTCGCCAATGCGGCCAGGATCACGGACGATCCCGATTCTGTGCCTGCACCGTCTCCGGATCCAGCTGCTTCAGCGCCAGCTTGTTCTCATACATGGCATGATCCGCCCGGGCAAAAACGTCCTGAAATGCCGCATCCCGGTTTTCGTCGTAATCCGCAAGACCGCTCGCCACCACCGGAATCCGGATGTCCTGAGAAACACTGTCGCGCATGCGTTTCCGAAACTCCGTCAGCATACTGAATACAAAATACCGCGGACGATTTCGAAAGACAATCGCAAATTCATCACCGCCGATGCGGTAGACCTTTTCATCGGGGAAATGCTGCTGGATCAGAGATGCTGCCTGCATCAGCAGAAGATCTCCCGCGAGATGGCCGTAGCTGTCATTCACTGCCTTCAGATGATTCACATCAAAAATACACAGGCTGAAGGCGGCACGGCCCCGGTGAATGTCCCGTTCCCGTTCCGTCACCTCCTCCTGAAAGGCATTCTGGTTCGCCACCTTCGTCAGCTCATCCGTGTAAGCCTTCTCAAAGATACGACTGAAAATACCGGCGGAGATCACAATCGCAATGATGCAGTCGGCCACCGTAAACAGCGCAATAAAAAAGATCAGCCGGTCTCTCTGCTCATTAACCGCCTCGGCAAATTCCCGTGTGCTGCGTGCCAGCATAACCTCCGAATCCAGCTGCAGTATGTCGCGAAGACTCAAGACAGAAACACCGCCCACCAGCACTGCGGTCAGCAGAATTCCCAGCAACATGACCATCAGAAGTTTTCCGCGAATTCGTTTCATACTCTTCCTTTCCGGGCATGTGCTGCCTGATGCGCTGACGCAGGAGGGCAAATGCTGTCCTGCCTTCATCCTATAAATTTCGCGTCAAAGTCATAAAATGTGATAAAAAAATGGGATTAATTAGTACAGGCACGAAAAAGAATGAAATCCGATTCACTTCATATGACAAAATACGCTTTATTATAACGCAAAAAGACAGCCGCCGCAAGGTTGGCTGTCCTTCGCACAAAGAATTTTGTTATTTTTCCAAGAGGATGGCATGGTCGCCTTTGGTCTCTGCTGTACCGATAATGGCAGCATCCGGAATTTTCTCCTGCAGGGCCGCCAGGCAGTCCGCCGCCTCTGCTTCCGGCACCGCCGCCAGCAGTCCGCCACTGGTCTGAGGATCGTAAAGAATGTCCTGCATGGCCCGGCTGACGGAGCCGATGACATTAACCCCGGCTTCCGCATATTCCCGATTCCGGTAGGCCCCGGCAGGGATCAGCCCCAGCTCTGCGAAATGCATGGCCTCCGGATGATAGGGAATCCGCGAGGCGGAGAGATGCAGCGTGACACCGCTGCCCTGCGCCGTTTCGAAGCCGTGTCCGAGAAGGGCAAAGCCGGTGACATCCGTGCAGCTGTGCACAGGGAAGCGCGTCAGAATGTCCCGGGCCTCCCGGTTCAGGGTGCTGAGCTGCCGGTAAATCCGCTGCATCAATGCCGGCTCCGCGAGCTCTGCCTTGGCTGCTGTGGTAATGATGCCGATGCCGAGGGGCTTCGTGAGGATCAGCACGTCTCCCGGCTGCGCGCCGCTGTTGGTCCAGATTCTCTGCGGATGCACGAAGCCGCTGACCGCAAGACCGTAAATCGGCTCCGCACCATGAATGGTATGTCCGCCGGTGATGATGGCACCGGCCTCATAAGCCTTGTCGTAGCCGCCCCGCAGAATTTCCTGGATGGTCTCCTTCTCCATGCTGTCAGAAACACACATGATGTTGAGGCAGAGCTTCGGCTCGCCGCCCATGGCATAGACGTCGCTCAGGGCATTGGCTGCCGCGATCTGCCCGTAAAGGAAGGGATCGTCCACAATCGGCGGAAAAAAATCCGTGGTCTGGATCAGTGCCCGCTCCTCGTCCAGAAGATAGACGCTGGCGTCATCGCTTTTGTCATAGCCCACCAGCAAACGATCATCGGTATGAGTCCTGAAGCCCTCCAGGAGCCGGGACAGGGTACCGGCACCCACCTTGGCACCGCAGCCTGCACAGCTCGCCAGCTTCGTCAGCTTTACTTCCGTTTCCATTGTATTCTCCTTCACCTGTCCCGCATGAAAATGCCCATAGCCAAGCTTAC
>CAVATZ010000113.1:0-3021 GCA_963591655.1 Clostridiales bacterium | reverse complement strand
AACAGATAGGGACCGAACTGTCTCGCGACGTTCTGAACCCAGCTCACGTACCGCTTTAATTGGCGAACAGCCAAACCCTTGGGACCTGCTCCAGCCCCAGGATGCGATGAGCCGACATCGAGGTGCCAAACTTTCCCGTCGATGTGAACTCTTGGGGAAAATCAGCCTGTTATCCCCGGAGTACCTTTTGTCCGTTAAGTGATGGCCTTTCCACTCAGCACCATCAGATCACTAAGACCTACTTTCGTACCTGCCCGACATGTCTGTCTCGCAGTCAAGCCTCCTTGTGCCTTTACACTCGTACGATGATTTCCAACCACCGCGAGGAGACCTTCGCGCACCTCCGTTACTCTTTGGGAGGCGACCGCCCCAGTCAAACCGCCTGCCTAACATTGTCCCCAAACCTGCTTCAAGGCTCAGGTTAGAAATCCCATTCATCAAGGCTGGTATTTCACCGCTGACTCCGCGCAACCTGACGGCCACGCCTCATAGTCTCCCAGCTATCCTACACATGATAAATAGAATCCCAATATTAAGTTACGGTGAAGGTTCACGGGGTCTTTCCGTCTAATTATGGGTATCCGGCTTCTTTACCGGAATATAAATTTCACCGAGTCTCGCGTTGAGACAGTGCCCAGAATCGTTACACCATTCGTGCGGGTCGGAACTTACCCGACAAGGAATTTCGCTACCTTAGGACCGTTATAGTTACGGCCGCCGTTTACCGGGGCTTCGGTTCGCAGCTTCGCCTTGCGGCTAACCGCTCCCCTTAACCTTCCGGCACCGGGCAGGTGTCACCACCTATACGTCCCATTGCTGGTTCGCAGATGGCTGTGTTTTTGATAAACAGTCGCCTGGGCCTCTTTTCTGCCGCTCATATCATCTCTGCATGAGCCACACTTCTCCCGAAGTTACGTGTGCATTTTGCCGAGTTCCTTAACGCGGGTTCTCTCGTGCGCCTTGGGTTTCTCACCCCTCCTACGTGTGTCCGTTTCCGGTACGGTCGCGCATGCCTAGCCTAGCCACTGTTTCCCGGCACCATGGCTCATCCGCCTTCGCCTCGTCTTTACTCGGCTCCCCGTCACGGCTTGCCTCGGGCGGTCATTTAACCCCGCCCTCAACAGCTTGCCGCTTGGACCGGAACTACCGTTCTCCGGCGCGGACCCGCCTTGTGCGTCATGGCATAAAAACATGCGCGGCGCTGGAATCTTGACCAGCTTCCCATCGGCTACGCGTTTCCGCCTGGCCTTAGGGACCGGCTTACCCAGGGCAGATTGCCTTTACCCTGGAAACCTTAGGTTTTCGGCGGACGGGGATCCCACCCGTCTTTTCGTTACTTATGCCTGCATTCTCTCTTCCGCATCCTCCAGCGGCCCTCGCGGGTCCGCCTTCTCCGGCTCGCGGAATGCTCCCCTACCGATCGCCGCCAATGCGGCGATCCCGCGGTTTCGGTGCCATGCTTAGCCCCGTTTCATTGTCTGCGCGCGGCTGCTCGACCAGTGAGCTGTTACGCACTCTTTCAAGGAATGGCTGCTTCTGAGCCAACCTCCTGGCTGTCTTTGCAGCCGCACATCATTTCACACTCAGCATGGCTTCGGGACCTTGACCGGCGGTCCGGGCTGTTTCCCTCTCGACTCAGGACCTTGTCGCTCCAAGTCTCACTCCCATGCGCTGGACACCGGCATTCAGAGTTTGACCGCGCTTGGTAGGGTTTGACCCCCCCGCGCGCAACCAGTGCTTTACCTCCGGTCTCTTTGCATGAGGCTGTCCCTAAAGGCATTTCGGGGAGAGCCAGCTATCTCCAGGTTTGTTTAGTCTTTCGCTCCGAGTCACAGGTCATCACTACCTTTTTTAACAGATTACTGTTCGGACCTCCACAGGGTCTTACCCCTGCTTCATCCTGCCCATGACTAGATCACCTTGGCTTCGGGTCTGCCGCATGCGACTCATCCGCCCTCTTCAGGCTCGCTTTCGCTCCGGCTCCGCCTCTTCGAAGGCTTAGCCTCGCCGCATACGGCAACTCGCAGGCTCATTCTACAAAAGGCACGCCGCCACCCCTTCGGGCCGCGGCATCTTGCCGGTCCATGGTTTCAGGTTCTGTTTCACTCCCCTCGCCGGGGTTCTTTTCACCTTTCCCTCACGGTACTTGTTCGCTATCGGTAGCCGGATTGTATTCAGCCTTGGATCGTGGTCGACCCGGATTCTGACAGGGTTTCACGTGCCCCGCCATACTCAGGAACCGCACCAGGAAGTCCGCCCCATTTCGCCTACGTGGCTCTCACACTCTCCGGCGCTCCTTCCCAGAAGCCTCGGCTATCGGACGGTTTTCTCAACTTCCCGGGTCATCCCCGTGCGGCCCTTCAACCCCGCTCTATGCGGTTTGGGCTCCTCCGCGTTCGCTCGCCGCTACTTGCGGAATCTCTATTGATTTCTGTTCCCGTGTTACTTAGATGGTTCACTTCACACAGTCTAGCTCTCCCGGCCTGTCTTCTTCGGCCGCGGAGTGCGCGCCTCGCGGCGCGCGGGTTACCCCATTCGGATATCCGGGCATCAGCGGATGTGTGCTCCTCCGCCCGGCTTTTCGCAGCTTGCCGCGTCCTTCATCGCCATCCGGCTCCTCCAGGCATCCGCCATGGACCTATGTTTGCCTGGCCATATCCCTGCTCCCGCCCCCGAGGGCAGGCTCAGGGACACAGCCCCTTTCACCTCTTCCTTCCTTCTCTCTTCCTGTCAAAGATCCGGCCGTCTCCGGAGAAAAAAACTTTTTCCGGCTCCGGCAACTTTATGGAGAATAGGGGGTTCGAACCCCTGACCCTCGGCTTGCAAAGCCGATGCTCTAGCCAGCTGAGCTAATTCCCCCTGCGCGCGCCCCCGTAAAAAAATGAACGCGGCGGAGAAAAGACATCGCACAGGACGGCAGACCGCCGTCCGCGCCATACACCGGCGCTTTTCTTTCCTTTTCCGTGAAAAGGAGGTGATCCAGCCGCACCTTCCGGTACGACTACCTTGTTACGACTTCAC
>CAVATZ010000112.1:0-3186 GCA_963591655.1 Clostridiales bacterium | reverse complement strand
TTTTCCCCCATTTCCTCAAAATCCTTTCGAGAAAACAGGACACTTTGCCATCAAAATGCCCATTTTGATTTATTTTTTGCAAAAATGCAGCAGCTTGCATCAGCTGTTGCATTTTTCGTTCTCTTCTTTTATAATGAAGGTATCAACCAACGTTTCCCATTGTACAATCGAAAAAGGAGGCACTCTCATGAAGACGAAACTGGTGGCACTCTTTCTCTCCCTGACCCTGCTCCTCACCGCTGTATCCCCTGCCCTGGCCACCAATGTGCTGGATCTGTCCCCCTTCCGGGACGAGGAGCTGTTCGACATTTCCGTGGATGCGGACAACGAGGTGGCCTTCATCACCACCCAGCTCTCCGTCAGCACCCGTGCCTACGTGCACGATTTGGAAAGCGAGGTGCGCTACAGCTCCTTCGAAAGCGACGTGCTGGTACTGGACTACTTCTCCTCCAAGCCCTACGGCATTCTGCGCACGTGGATTCGCTACGCAGCAGACGAGTTCCTGAACATTACCTCCGTCAGCTTCATCATCGGCAAGGAGCAATTCACCTTCTCCGGCGTGGCGGACAAGGAATGGCGTGAGCAGTACGACAACGGCATTGTGGAAACCCTGCTGATCAAGTACGGGGGAACTGCCGACATGGCCACCTTCCTGCTGGCGGTCAGCGAGGAAATCGGCAAGTGCATGGAGGATGAAACCTACGTGCCGGATGCGAAGATGATCCTCCACGGCACCAAGGACGTATCCGCCGCCATCAGTGACGGCCCCCTGCTGGATCTGTACGTGATGATGGTTGCCTTCATTGAAGCCAACGGCGACCTGGATGACGCCACCCCCACCACCCTGAAGGTGGTGACGCTGGAATAAAATTTTTGCCGGAAGGAGCATGCATCCTATGTTCGACCGTTATCTGATCACCGGAGCTACCGGCTTTCTGGGCAGGGCAGTGGTGCAGGCGTTAACCGCCGGGCATATCCCCATCCGTGCCCTGGTACTGCCGGGGGATCCCCTGTCCGGCCTTCTGCCGGAAGGGGTGGAGCAGACCCCCGGGGACGTGACGAACCCGGCCTCTCTGGAGGATTTCTTCCGGGATGCAGGGACGGACACCTGCCTGATCCACTGCGCCGGCATGATTTCCATCGCCTCCCGGCCGGGGGCGAAGATTTACCACGTGAACGTGGAAGGCACCAACGCCCTTGTGCACCAATGCTTCCGCCATCAGGTGGGGCGGATGGTGTACGTCAGTTCCGTTCATGCCCTGCCGGAAAAGCCCCACGGGCAGATCATCACCGAAGAGGCGGACTTTTCCCCGGAGAAGGTGACAGGGGCTTACGCCCAAACCAAGGCCATGGCCACCCGGCTGGTGCTTGCCGCCGCCGGGCAGGGGCTGAACGCCTCGGTGGTGTTCCCCTCCGGGCTCATTGGCCCGGGCAGCATGCAGGATGACAGCTTCACCCTGATGGCAAGGCGATTCCTGCAAGGGAAGCTGCCCTTTGCCGTCCGTGGGGGATACGACTTTGCGGACGTGCGGGATGTGGCGGCAGGGATCATCGCCTGCGCCGCCAAGGGACGCAAGGGCGAAGGCTACATCCTCTCCGGCCGGTACATGACCATCCGGGAGATCCTGACCATCATGGGCAAGGCCGCCGGGGTGAAGCATCGCCCTCTGTATCTGCCCCTTGGGCTGGCGAAGCTGGCCGCCCCTCACGCCGAGCGGAAAGCCCTGCGGCAGGGTACGCCCCTGTTCTTCACCCCCTATGCCGTGGGGGTGCTGGGCTCCAACGGCCGCTTCAGCCGAGACAAGGCGGAACGGGAGTTGGGATACACGGTAAGGAGGATGGAGGACACCCTGGGGGAAATGGCAGGGTGGATCATGAAGGGGTGAGCCTTTCGGGGCATCCTACTACTAGGGTTAACCATACTTTTCGTTTATGCTGCTTCCAGAGGGCTTTCCGATCGCCCTCTGGACTCCTTCGGCACCCTACTTGTAGAATCCCTTCAATCTAGGGAACCTCTGAATAAATAGCCCAACATTCTGCAATTCTCTCTAATTTAGAATTTTTGCGGAATACTGGGCGCGAAAAAAGCTTAATTCATATGAGTTTCAAGCGTTTTTAACTGCCATTCCCCGAAAAAGGGCAGACTGCCCCTATCTCAGGTTGTGGAAAGTTTTCGACCGGCCATTGCAAGCGAATATAAATTTGCACAGGCGAACATCGCATACAGACGGTTCTCGTTTTTCTTCAAACCTCTGTATGCCACTTTTCTGTAGCCAAACTGGCACTTGATAATTCGGAATGCATGCTCCACTTTGCAGCGAACGGAAGATTTGCGGCTCTCGATATAGCGTTCCCAATCGATTGCATTGTCACTCACTCGGGGCAAACTGCTGGGGCGACGGTTGATACGGAAATCAATGCCTGAAAAATGCGTATTCTCTTTGATTTCAGGGCGTTTCTGAATGCCGAGATAGCCGGAATCTCCATACACAACCTCATCGTCTTCACGGAGTAATTTGGCTGTTTCGGTTATGTCATGCGTATTTGCCGCTGTGACGGTTATTGTATGAACCAGCCCGCTGCCGGCATCTACACCAATGTGGCATTTCATCCCAAAACGCCATTCGTTGCCCTTTTTCGTCTGGTGCATCTCTGGATCACGCGCTTTTGCGGCATTCTTCGTGGAGCTGGGGGCATTGATGATCGTTGCGTCTACGATCGTTCCACCCTTCATCATATGCCCGGTCTGTACCATGACTCGGTTGATTGCGTCAAAAAACAGTTTGTTCAGCCCGTTTTCTTCCAGAAGATGTCGAAATTTGCACAGCGTTGTTTCATCTGGCACCGCTTCGGTCATGAAGTCAATGCCCGTGAACTTCCGCATGGCGTAACTGTCATAGATGGAATCTTCTGTTGCCGGGTCAGATAGATTGAACCAAATCTGAAGCAGATACATCCGCAGCATTTTTTCAATTCCCATAGGAGGACGGCCGCGCTTCCCTCTGGGGTAATAGGGTTCAATGACACCTACCCATTCATCCCAGGGAATAATCTCGTCCATGATTTCCAGAAATTCCTCCCGCTTGGTTTTCTTCTTCCGGAAGCTGTATTCAATGTCGGTAAACGTATCTTGCTTCATTTCGGACACCGCCTTTATTTGATGACTCTATTATACCATATCCGGCA
>CAVATZ010000111.1:0-3187 GCA_963591655.1 Clostridiales bacterium | reverse complement strand
TAAGGAGCCGGTGATTGTGATTAAAGATGGTCACGTCATAAAAAGGCTCAAGTAAAAATCTTCCCCAGCTCCTGCACCACCGCCAGCATCTTCTCCTCTGCGAGGCCGGAGTAGTTCAGCACCAGCGTGTGCTGATAGCGCTCCTTTTCGTCGATGCAGAATTCCGAAAGGCAGCAGAGGTTGATGCCCTTCATTCTGGCCCGCAGCTTGATTTCTGCATCGCTGAGCTCCGTCTTCAGACGGATCAGAAGATGCGTGCCGCTTTCCATGCCCAGGATTTCCGCCGCAGGGATGGCGTCGGTCTGCTGAATGGCGTTCTTCAGCATTTCCCCCTGGTGCAGATAATAGCGCCGCATCCGATTCAGATGCCGGTCAAAGCCGCCGTCCCGCAGGAAGGCCGCCAGGGTATGCTGCTCCAGATTGGAGGAGGTGTTGGAGAAGAAGTTGGCGGTATCCACATACTGCTTCAGCAGCTTCGGCGGCAGCACCATATAGCTGATGCGGATGCCCGGGCTCAGGGTCTTGCTGAAGGTGTTCATGTAGATCACCCGCTGGCAGTGATCCAGACCGTAGAGCGCCGGAATGGCATGGCCGCTGTAACGGAACTCGCAGTCGTAGTCGTCCTCGATGATGTAGTGCTCGCCGGATTCCTCCAGCCATTTCAGGAGCTCCTGACGCCGCCGGGCGGACATGACGGTGCCCAGAGGGTAATGATGCTCCGGCGAGGTGTGAACCACGGTGGCACCGCTTTTCCGGAGACTTCCCATGTGGATGCCGTCCGGGCCCATGGCGTTCCAGGTCCATTTCAGCCCCAGATTTTCGTAGATGAGACGGATCTTCCGGTATCCGGGATTCTCCACGGCATAGACTGCATTGGCGGGCAGGAGACTGATGAGGCGGGAATAGAGATATTCGATGCCGGTGCCGATGACGATGCAGTCCGGAGAGACCAGCATGCCGCGGTTGTGATAGAGATATTTTGCAATTTCATAGCGGAGCTCCGGGCTTCCCAGAAATTCTCCCCGCTTCATGAGATGGAGACCATAGTCGGCCAGAACCTGACGCATGGCCTTGGTCCACATGGAGAAGGGGAATTTTTCATATACGGTGGTATTGGCGGTGAAGTCCGCCAGCCAGACCTCCTCCAGCTCCGGCGCAGCCGCCCGGATCTCTGCTTTCTGGTATCTTAAAGGTGAGTCGAAATTAGATACCACATAGTAGCCGCTGCGCTCTCTGGATTCCAGATAGCCCTCCATCATCAGCTGCTCATAGGCATTCATGACGGTGCGGATACTGATGCCGTTTGTCGCAGAAAGCTGGCGTTTCGAAGGCATTTTCTCTCCCTCACAGAGCTTGCCGTTCAGGATGTCTTCCTTCAGGCACTGATACAGGTAGTCATATTTCGAGGCCTTTCCCCGTTTGCTGAGATCATATTCCAACATGCTTCTGGTCCCTTATAAAAATGTTTTACTGGTTATTTTAAGATATCAGTTTGCATTGTACTATAGCGGCAGTTAAGCGTAAAGCACAGAATGCACAGGAGGTAAGAAATATGAGCAGCAATCATCAGTTAAAGGAAAGCTACGGATTGTACATCGGCGGACAGTGGCGTCCCGCATCCGATGGTGCGGTATATACCAGCACGAACCCCGCCAACGGTGAGGTCCTGGCGAAGTGTGCAGAGGCCACCAGAGAGGACGTGGATGCAGCCGTAGCAGCGGCATGGCAGGCCTTCCCGGCATGGAAGAAGACCACCAAGGAGGAGCGTGCGGCAATCCTGGATCGGATCGCTGACCGGGTAGAGGAGAATCAGGCGTGGCTTGCGCAGGTGGAGACCATGGACAACGGAAAGCCCATCCGGGAGACCTCAGCCATTGACGTGCCCTATTCCGTTCGTCACTTCCGCTACTATGCCAGCCTGATCCGCACCGATGAGGGCGTGGCCTCTGTTCTGGACGGCGGCATGCTGAGCCTGGTGCTGCGGGAGCCGGTGGGCGTTGTGGGACAGATCGTGCCCTGGAACTTCCCCTTCCTGATGGCAGCCTGGAAGTTGGCACCGGCCATTGCGGCAGGTGACTGCATTGTCTTCAAGCCGTCCTCCACCACCTCCCTCAGCATGCTGGTGTTCACCGAGCTGATTCAGGATCTGCTTCCGGCAGGTGTGCTGAATGTGGTGACCGGTGCCGGCAGCAAGTCCGGACAGTATCTGCTGGAGCATCCGCATCTCAGCAAGCTGGCCTTCACTGGCTCCACGGAAATCGGAAAGAGCATCGCGGCGGCAGCAGCCGATAAGCTGATCCCGGCAACATTGGAGCTGGGTGGCAAGAGCGCCAACATCATTTTCAATGACTGCAATCGTGAGGCGGCTCTCGACGGCGTACAGCTGGGCATCCTCTTCAATCAGGGCCAGGTTTGCTGTGCCGGCTCCCGGGTATTCGTGCAGGAGGACATTTACGACGAATTCGTAGCAGAGCTGGTCAATGCCTTCGGCCGGGTAAAGGTTGGCGATCCGCTGAATCCGGAAACCCAGATGGGATCACAGATCAACCGGCGTCAGGCGGATAAGATTCTTTCCTATGTAAAGCTTGCGCAGGAGGAAGGCGCGGACATTGCCTGCGGCGGCGACTTTTATACAGAAAACGGCTGTGAGAAGGGCAGCTTCCTGAAGCCCACATTGATCACTAATGTGACCAATGACATGCGTGTGGCTCGGGAGGAGATCTTCGGACCGGTGGCTGTGGTTATCAAGTTCAAAACAGAGGAGGAGGTCATCGCCATGGCCAATGACTGCGATTACGGCCTGGGCGGTGCTGTCTGGACCAAGGACATCCACAAGGCGCTTCGCGTGGCCAGAAGCGTTGAAACCGGCCGTATGTGGGTAAATACCTACAATCAGATTCCGGAGGGCGCACCCTTCGGCGGCTACAAGCAGTCCGGCATCGGCCGTGAGAACGACAAGGCCATCCTGGATGCCTACAGCCAGACCAAGAACATCATGATCAACCTGAATGATGCACCCAGCGGCTTCTATCCCGCTGAGTAATTCATATCACCCAGGTGATGCCTTAGCGGCAGTGAAGAAGGCCTTGCGGTATGAACTGTACCCCTTGTCAAGGACAATTTGAATTTGTTGGGCACCCAATTATTGGACGGTCTAAAAATGAGGGATACCTCAGAATTAGACATA
>CAVATZ010000110.1:0-3408 GCA_963591655.1 Clostridiales bacterium | reverse complement strand
CGCGCTATGCCCGTGAACGGAATTTTCCGAATGTATCGGTCTATTCTGACGACGGTTGGAGCGGCACGAATTTTGCTGAGGTAAGATAGCGTAACCAACTTTGAAGGGTACGCTATCTGCCTCGGCTTTTTGCTTATACGGCATAGCTTTTCACATCCGCGCCGATCTGGCGGAAGAAGGAAACGCTTTCCGTGTGCGCCTCGCCGGTATCGACCTGACCGACGAAGCTGTAATAGATCTCGATCTTCCGGGTGTTCGTATCCTTGTCCAGCTCGTAGACAAGGATGCGGTCGATGAACTCATGGACGATCTCGTAGGTGAGCTCCTGCACGTCCGTGTACTTGCGGACGATCTGCACGAAGCGTCCCACGTCGTCCCGGCGCTCCGCCACCGTGCTGACCTCCTTCTCCAGACTGCGGATCTTCTCCACCAGGGCGGCCTTCTCGTCGTCGTAGCCGGACACCATGAAGGTGAACTGCTGGTCGCTGAGACGGCCCAGGGCGTTGTCCTCATACAGCTTGCGGAAGAGGCGATCCAGCTCGCCCAGGCGGCCCTTCGCCTTGTCCAGCTCGCCGCGCTTCTCCCGAAGTGCCCTGCTCGCCTTGACGTCCCCGTACTCGGTGGCGTCGGCGATGAACTGCCCCTCGTGGGCTTTCACATAGGAGAGGACCCGCCGGATATCGCCCAGCACCAGCTCTTTCAGAACGCTCTTGCGGATGTAGTGGGTGGTGCAGACCTCGCCGGTCCGGATGCGGTTGCGGTAGCGGCCGCAGGTGTAGGCGTGCTTGCGCTCCAAAGTGCCCGCGCCCTGCTGGAGATACATCTTGTAGCCGCAGTCCCCGCAGAACAGGAGGCCGGAGAACAGGTCGATCTCCTCACATTTGGTGGGGCGGTGCTTCGTGGCGATCCGCTTCTGCGCCAGGTCGAAGGTCTCCTGGTCGATCAGCGGCTCGTGGGTGTCGGGGAAGAAATACTGCTTCTCCTCCGAATTGCGCTTCGTCTTTTTGGACTTGTAGGACACCTTGTAGCTTTTCGCCGTCACCGTATGCCCCAGGTATTCCTTTCTCGCCAGGATATCGTAGAGGGTCTTGTCCGGCCAGTTGTAGATGCAGTCGGGATGCGGCCGGGGGTGGCGGCAGCTCCCGGTGCGGCGGTAGCGGAGCTCGCTGACGGTCAGGACCTTGTTCTCCCGGAGCCAGTTCTGGATCTCGCAGATGCGGTCGCCTCTGGTATACATGGCGAATATCTGCCGCACCACCTGGGCGGTCTCCGGATCCGGCAGAAGATGGTTCTTGTTCTCCGGGTCGATGATGTACCCGTAGGGAACCTCGCCGTTGACGCGCTCGCCCCGCTGGGCTTTGGCCTGCTTGACCGCGCGGATCTTCTTGGAGGTGTCGCGCGCGTAAAATTCGTTGAACCAGTTGCGCAGAGGCGTAAACTCGTTGTCCTCCCGCGCCGTGTCCACGCCGTCGTTGATGGCGATATAGCGGACCTCGTACTCCGGGAAGACGACCTCGATGAGCTCCCCGGTTTTCAGGTAATTACGGCCCAGGCGGCTGAGATCCTTCGTGATGACGGTCGCCACATGGCCCGCCTCCACCTCCTGGAGCATGGCCTGCAGGCCCTCCCGGTCGAAGCTGACGCCGGAAAAACCGTCGTCCACGAAAAACCGGGTGTTCAAAAAATGGTGCTCGTCCGCGTACCGCTGGAGGATGACCTTCTGATTCTGGATGCTTCCGGACTCGCCGGCCTGCAGGTCCTCCTGACTGAGACGGCAATATAAAGCGGTGATCTTATCTGACTGTAACATTTCTGCCTCCTTCCCGACAGCCAGACAAGCGAATATGCGCGGAACAAATATCTTGTCCCACACATATTATACCGCGTATCGCTCCGCCTGTCTGCTGGTTTTGGCTTAACTGGCTCAGACCGCCGCGTTTTCGGCGCTTTGCACGACTTCCTTGCGGATCATCTTCGCCAGCTTCTTCTCTATGGTGTCGGTGGCCCGTTCGCTGGGCGCCGCCCGCACAAGGTAGGTCACTTTGCCTATCCTGCGCTCCGTCGTCTTTTTGAGTATTTCCTGTTTCGGCATAGTCGTCCCCCTTTCGGAAATACATGGTTGGTCCTATCGTATGAACGGCGGCCTGTCCGCCATTCCGAAAAAAGCAGAAACGGACGGCCGGATGGCTTTCCGGCTCCACGGGAGTCTCACCCCCGCGTGGTTCTCACGCGGCCCTGCTCATTGCCTGCGACGCCTCGCCGCCTGAATACGGCTGCACGTTCGGACTGTGACTGCAGGGGAGTATCGCCCCGTCCGCGCGTCGTGGCCCGCGGGCTGCCTTGCCCGCTTTGCGGCCCGGTGTTCCTCGCTCGCCCCGTTGGGGGTCATGGCGCGCCGGCCGTATGGCTCCGCGCAGACGGGAATGTATCCGTCTGCTCTATGCTGCGCCGGGATTTGCCGGGCTTTCTTTGTCAAGGAGCAAAGGGGTCAGCCGCGCGGAAAGGGGTGCGCGCGGTCAGGCCCCGCCTGGGTTCAGTTCAGGTCAAAACGCAGGATGGCGACGATCAGCTTCGTCTCGATCCGGCGGCGGATCTCCTCGTCCACCGCAAGGCGGGGACCGCCGTTCCGGTCATATCCCCTGCGCGTGGACAGGGCCGCTATGTAGCCGGAATAGTGGTCCAGCACCCGGTTCACCGCCTCCGGGTCGCCCCGCACAGCGGCGGCGATGACCGGATAGGGGATCAGGGCGTTTCTGCGCTTACTCATTGGCGTCACCTCCCATCAGCTTTTTCAGCAGCCCGCAGGCCTTCTGCCTGCGGTTGTTGACCGTTCTCCGGGACAGGCTCAGCTTCTCGCCGATCTCCCGGTCTGCCAGCTCCAGAAACCAGTACATCAGGAGGATGTCCCGGAAGCTCTGGGGCAAAACGCTCAGCGCGTCGGCCAGTCGGTCGTCCCTGATGAGGATCACATCGCCGTCCACGGGGAAGGGCGTGTACTCCCAGGGGTAGACGTCGCAGGCGGCCAGCTCCTCCATCGCCTCCTCCGGCAACTGGCTGAACGGGATCTCACGATCCTGTCTGCGCCCGATCTCGCGGTAGGCGTTGTAGGCTTCGCACCGCATCACCTTCTTGCAGAAACTGTCAAAGGCGTGCTGCTTGTGTTCGTAGTGGCGGTCAAGGTCCATTTTCTCACCTCCCTTCGCGCCGGAAGGCAGGTCGATCTTTCCCCTTTCACCCACTACTCGTCTTGCAAACACCCCTTTTGGCCATTTTTGCGGAAATTTCTCAAAAATATTTTTCTCGCGGCTCATATTGCGCTCCTTTCGTTCTGTTGAGATGGTTGGTCCGTACAGAACGAAGGGCGGCGGGGAGCGGCAGCCCACGGCGAAGAAGCGCCGTGAACGGCAA
>CAVATZ010000109.1:0-3555 GCA_963591655.1 Clostridiales bacterium | reverse complement strand
TCATCGCCCTGGGCGGCGGCCTGTGCGTGTGGGGCGGCATCAACCTTCTGGAAGGCTACGGCCAGGACAACCCTGCCAGCAAAAGCCAGGGCGTCAAGCAGCTTGTCGCGGGCGGCGGCGTCGCCCTGATCGGCGTGACCCTGATCCCGCTGCTGTCCGGCCTGCTTGGCTGAGCGGCGGCAGGACCATCCCACCCGGAGGCTCCCGTTTCACGGCGGGAGCCTCCGAAAGGAGGTGTGACCACCCGTGATAATTGAAATGATCCAGGAGTGGTTCCGGGAGCTGCTGATCGACGGCATCCTCGCCAACCTCTCCGGGACCTTTGACAGCGTGAACACGAAGGTGGGCGAGATCGCGGGCGAGGTGGGCATGACCCCCGCCGGCTGGAACGGCGGCATCTTCAACATGATCCGCAGCCTGTCCGAAACGGTCATCGTGCCCATCGCCGGGCTCATCCTCACCTTCGTCATGTGCTATGAGCTGATCGGGCTCATCGTGGAAAAGAATAATCTCCACGATTTCGACACCTGGCTCTTCTGGAAATGGATCTTCAAGACCTTCTGCGCGGTGCTCATCGTCACGAACACCTGGAACATCGTCATGGCGGTGTTCGATATGGCGCAGAGCGTGGTCAACCAGAGCGCCGGCGTCATCATCTCCGACGCGGGCATCGACATCACCGGCGTGCTGGGGGATCTGGAGACCACCCTGGCGGACTGGAGCATCGGGGCATTGCTGGGACTGTGGTTCCAGAGCGTCTTTGTGGGCCTCTGCTCCCATATCCTCACCATCGCCATCTTCCTTGTGATCTACGGGAGAATGATCGAGGTGTATTTGACCGTGTCCATCGGTCCCATCCCCTTCGCCACCATGGTCAACCGGGAATGGGGCCAGACGGGGCAGAATTATCTCCGCTCCCTGCTGGCCCTGGGCTTCCAGGCGTTTCTCATCATGGTCTGCGTGGGCATCTACGCGGTGCTGGTGCAGAACATCGCCGTGGGCGGGGATATCACCGTGGCCATCTGGGAGTGCCTGGGCTATACGGTGCTGCTGTGCTACACCCTGTTCCGCACCGGCAGCCTCGCAAAAAGTTTATTTGGAGCGCATTGAGAGGAGGCGGCCATGAAAAAATACAAGGTCCTCTACGCGGACCCGCCCTGGGCCTACAGGGTCTGGAGCAAAAAGGGCGCGGGGCGCAGCGCCGAGAGCCATTACCCCACCATGCCCATCGAGGCCATCAAGGCCCTGCCGGTGGGGGAGCTGGCGGACAGGGACTGCGCCCTGTTCCTCTGGATCACCCTCCCCATGCTGCGGGAAGCCTGGGGCGTCATGGACGCCTGGGGCTTTGCCTTCAAGACCGTGGCCTTCGTCTGGATCAAGCAGTGCCGGAGGTCGGACAGCCTGTTCACCGGCATGGGCTACTGGACGCGGGCCAACGCGGAGCTCTGCCTGCTGGCGACCCGCGGACACCCGAAGCGGCAGGCGAAGAACGTACACCAGGTCATCCTCTCCCACGTGGAGCGGCACAGCCAGAAGCCGGAGGAGGCAAGGCGGCGGATCGAAGCCCTCATGGGGGATGTGCCCCGCATAGAGCTGTTCGCCCGGCAGAAGGTCCCCGGCTGGGACGCCTGGGGCAATGAGATAGCAAGCGATATCCGGCTTGCGGAAAGGACGTGAACCATTGGCATATGTAACGGTCCCGAAGGACCTGAGAAAAATCAAGAGCAAGGTGCTCTTCGGCCTGACGAAGCGGCAGCTTGTGTGTTTCGGATCGGCGGCGCTTGCGGGAGTGCCGCTTTTCTTTTTGAGCAAGGGCAGCATGGGCACGACGCCGGCGGCGCTGTGCATGATCCTTGTGATGCTGCCCTTTTTCCTCTTTGCCCTGTATGAGAGGAACGGCCAGCCCCTGGAGGCGCTGCTGGGCCATCTCATCGACTGCAAGTTCACCCGCCCGAAGCAGCGCGTCTACCAGACCGACAACGCCTATACCGCCCTGGAAAAACAGGCGGCGCTGGAACGGGAGGTGGGCAGGATCGCCTCCGGCGCGGGGAAACGGGGCAGGGGCCGGCGCAGGCTCACCCGGCAGGAGCGAAAGCAGATCGAGGCCGTCGTCCGGCAGGCCAGGGGGGACGGCAAGAATCACACCGTACAGGCGAGCCTCCCCTTCCGCAATATGCACCCGGACGGTCTGTGCCGTCTGGACGACCGGCATTTCTCCAAGACCATCGCCTACGCCGACGTCAGCTACCGCCTGGCGGGACCGGAGGACCAGCGGGATATCTTTGAACGCCTCTGCGACTTCTACAACGGCTACGATCCCTCCATCGGCGTGCAGATGACCCTCAGCAGCAGCCGCAAGCCGGACGGTGGGGACCTGTTCCGCATGGCGGCCCAGGGGGACGCGCTGGACGATATCCGCGCCGAGGCCTCCGGCATCCTGCAAACACAGTACGAGCGCGGCAGCAACGGCTATGTGAAGCAGAAGTATGTCACGCTGACCATCGAGGCGGAGAGCGTCCAGGCGGCGCGGGCACGGTTTTCCCGCATCGAGGCGGACACCCTCAACCGCTTCAAGGTCATGGGCGCGGCGGCGAAGGTGCTGGACGGAAAGGAGCGGCTGGCGCTCCTCCACGGCCTGCTCCACCCGAAGGGCGAGCCCTTCGCCTTTGAATGGGACTGGCTGGCGCCCTCCGGCCTGTCCGTCAAGGACTTTATCGCGCCTTCTTCCTTCGAGTTTGGGGAGACGCGGCGCTTTCGCATGGGCGAACTGTACGGCGCGGTGTCCTTTTTGCAGATATTGGCCCCGGAGATCCAGGACCGTATCCTCACGGATTTCATGGATGTGGAGGGGAACCTTCTTGTCACCATGCACGTCCGGGGCGTCAACCAGAACGAGGCGATCAAGATGGTCAAGCGCAAGATCACCGATCTGGACGCCATGAAGATTCAGGAGCAGAAGAAGGCCGCCCGCAGCGGCTACGATCTGGATATCCTCCCCTCCGACCTCTCCACCTACGGCGGCGCGGCGAAAAATCTTTTGCAGGATCTCCAGAGCCGCAACGAGCGCCTGTTCAACATGACCTTCCTCATGCTGCACCTGGCGCCCACGAAGCAGAAGCTGGAGATTGCCGTGTCCCAGTCGGCCGGCGTCGCCCAGACCCACAACTGCATCCTGACCCGGCTGGACTTCCAGCAGGAGGACGGGCTGATGTCCTCGCTGCCCCTGGGCCTCAACCGTATCAAGATCGAACGGAGCCTCACCACATCGGCGCTGGCGGTGTTCGTCCCCTTCGTCACCCAGGAGCTGTTCATGGGCGGGGACGCCATGTACTACGGCCTCAACGCCCTGTCCGGCAACATGATCCTCCTGGACCGCAAGCAGTCCCGCTGTCCCAACGGCCTTGTGTTCGGCACGCCGGGCAGCGGCAAATCCATGAGCTGCAAGCGGGAGATCACCTATGTCATGCTGACCACGAAGGACAACGTCATCATCTGCGACCCGGAGGACGAATATTCCCCGCTGGTGAACCGGCTGGGCGGCCAGGTGATCCGGCT
>CAVATZ010000108.1:0-3621 GCA_963591655.1 Clostridiales bacterium | reverse complement strand
ACAAGAAGGTGATCGACGAGAATCAGAAGTCATACAGCAACACCTTCTTCTTCTCCGAGCCTACCAACAAGTACTTCGACTCCTGGAGCACCCTCGTGGGCAGCGACGGCTACACCCCGATTGCCGGCAGTCCTTTGCTCGGCGCGGCAAGCTTCACGGGCTGGACAGGCTTCGACACCGTGAGCTACATCGGAGCCTTCGACGGCTCGAACAACTGGATGACGGGCTGGACCAACTTCGACCCACAGAACACGAAATATTAAAATATGGAAATATTGAGGATGAATGAATAACGAGAGGCATGGTGCAGTTTTTGGGCACCATGCCTCTTCACTTTCTCTATGGACACAAAGCCGCTCTTTTTCTTGCACATTCCGATGTTTTTCCGTACCTTTGCATCCGAAACCACCGTTTCGGAAATGGCGGTTTCGAAAATAAACGACTAAGAATAAAGAGATTATGAGGTCATAACCGAACTTTGCATCCCATGAACCATCAGGAAATCATTCAGCGCACAGGCCACCTGCCCGCAGCAGACATAGCAGAAGCCGTCAACGAAGCGTTGGCGGAGAATACCTCCCTCGTCATCACCGCACCGCCGGGAGCAGGAAAATCCACCCTCCTGCCCCTCACCATCCTCAAAGGAATGGATGGTTTCGGGGGCAAGGTGATGATGCTGGAACCAAGGCGCATCGCCGCCCGGCAGATAGCCGAGCGCATGGCAGACCTCCTCGGCGAGCCTATTGGCAAGACCGTGGGCTACAGGGTGAGATTCGACACGAAGGTGTCGGCAGACACCCGTCTGGAGGTGGTCACCGAGGGCATCCTCACCCGAATGCTCGTGGCAGACCCCACGCTGGAGGGCGTGGGCGTGGTGGTGTTCGACGAGTTCCATGAGCGCAACCTGCAGTCAGACCTCGCCCTTGCCCTCGCCCGCCAGTGTCAGGAGCTGCTGCGCCCCGACCTCAGAATCGTCATCATGTCTGCCACCATCGATGCCTCCAGCATCTGCCAGGCTCTCAACGCCCCGCTCATCGAGTCGGAGGGCAGGATGTTCCCCGTGGAGACGCGCTATGCGGAGGAGGAAATCGGAGAAGGAGACCCCTACAAGGCGAACAGTCCCAGCGAGATAGCCCAGTGCGTGGCGCAAGCTGTCGCAAGGGCGCACCGGGAGCACGGGGGCGACATCCTCGCCTTCCTGCCCGGACAAGGAGAGATAGAGCGATGCACCGAGCTGCTGGGCGACTCCCTCTCCCCCACCGCCGTCCTTCCCCTCTACGGCAACCTCTCCCCTGCCCTCCAGCGCAAGGCAATCGCCCCGTCCGGGGAGGGCGAGCGAAAGGTGGTACTCGCCACACCCATCGCCGAGACCTCGCTCACCATCGAAGGCGTGAGGATTGTCATCGACTCGGGCAGATACAAGAAGATGACCGTGGAGCCGCAGTCGGGACTGACCCGCCTGCGCACCCACCTCATCAGCCTGGACATGGCAACCCAGCGCCAGGGACGCGCCGGACGAGTGGCGGAGGGCGTGTGCTACCGCCTCTGGACCCGCACCTCGGAACACGCCATGCAGGAGCAGAGAGTGCCCGAAATAGAGGAGGCGGAACTCAGCAGTCTGGTGCTCGACATCGTGAGCTTCGGCGAGAGCGACGTGGAGTCGCTGCCCTGGCTCACCCCTCCCCCCAGGGCGCTCATCCAGGAAGCCTACAGTCTGCTGAAGACTCTGGGAGCCATCGACGGACAATGCACCATCACGCCCCTGGGCAAGAAGATGGAGCGGATGCCCTGCCACCCGCGCATCGCCAGGATGATACTCGGAGCGAGAAGCAAGGCGGAGCAAGCCCTCGCCTGCGACATAGCCGCCCTGCTGGAGGAAAAAATCCCCGGGCAGCAGACCGACTGCGACATGACTTTCCGCATCAACACGTTGAGGGACTGCCGGCGCAAGCACCAGCCGGGCGCATGGAAGCGCATCGAACAGGTGGCAAGCGAATACCGCCGCATGGCTCGCACCGACGAGGACAATGCCACCGTCAGCGGAGAGGACATCGGCCAGCTCCTCGCCTACGCCTACCCCGAGCGCATCGCCAAGAGTCTCGACAGCATCGGCCACTTCCGACTGGCGAGCGGCAAGGACGTTCTCATCCCCACGGAAGACCCCATGTCGGCGCATCCGTGGATAGCCGTCGCCCTGCTCTTCGACCGCGTGCTGCTCGCCGCTCCGCTCGACATCCGGCGGCTGGCGGAAACATCAGTTGGCGAGACGCACGGCATTCTCCGCCAGCGCGACCGAATCGCCTGGGACGGCAAGCAGGGCAAGGTGATTATGCAGAGGGAACGGGCAATCGGAAAACTGGTGGTGGACAGCAAACCCATCCACGACTGCGACAACGCCCGTATCACAGCCATCATCTGCGAGGCGATGAAGAAGGAAGGACTGAGCATGCTCGACTGGAACGACTCCGTGAAAGCCTTGCAGCGCCGGGTGGCGCAAGTGGCGCTGTGGCACCCCGAGATGGACATCCCCGACCTCTCCATGGAGCATCTGATGGCGATGGCGGAGGATTGGCTCCCCTTCTATCTGCAAGAGGGAAATCACGTGAGGCAGACCGTCGCCGAACTGAAGAAAATAGACCTGCGGGAAGTGCTGTGGAACATCCTCCCCTACGACCTGCAACAAGCTGTAGACCGCCTCGCCCCCACCCATATCGAGGTGCCCACGGGCAGCAAGATACGCATCGACTACCGCCAGGGTGCCGAGGCGCCAGTGCTGAGCGTGCGCCTGCAGGAGTGCTTCGGACTGACGGCGACACCCTGCGTGGACGGCGGCAAGCGTCCCGTGCTGATGGAGCTGCTCTCCCCCGGCTTCAAGCCCGTGCAGCTGACCCAGGACCTCGCCAGCTTCTGGCAGGGCACCTACTTCAAGGTGCGAAAGGAGATGAAGCGCCGCTACCCCAAGCACTACTGGCCCGAGAACCCACTTGAGGCAGAGGCGGTGAGGGGAGTGAAGAGAAGAACCAAAGGATAGATGAATATTTCTCCCGAAAATAGCGATTATTCCAAATATAATGTTTATCTTTGCAGCGAGAAGCTATTCTCAAGAACTAAAAGGCAGGAAATTATGGCACTGAAGTTATATCCCATAGGAATACAGACGTTTGAGGAAATCATCAACAGAGATCTCCTCTACATCGACAAGACGGAATACATCTACCGCATGGCTCATAGCGGCGGAAAGCATTTCTTTCTGGGGCGGCCGCGCCGTTTCGGCAAGTCGCTCCTTGTTTCCACTATGCAGAGCTACTTCGAGGGAAAGAAAGAACTCTTCGAGGGTTTGGCTATCGAAAAACTGGAGAAAGAGTGGACGGAATACCCAGTACTCCACTTCAGTATGGCGATGGGCAAGCACATGGAGAAGGAGCAGCTGGAAAGATACCTTATTTATATATTAAGGGAGAACGAAAGACGATTCGGTATCCAGAGCGACCTCATCGACCCCAACCTGCGCCTAGCCGACTTGATTACCACTCTGTATGAAAAAACCGGCAAGCAGGTGGTAGTGCTCATCGACGAATATGACGCCCCCTTGCTGGATGTGGCTCACGAGAAAGAGCAACT
>CAVATZ010000107.1:0-3650 GCA_963591655.1 Clostridiales bacterium | reverse complement strand
TTGGGGTCCGTCACCACGTAGGAGCTGTGAAATTGGAGAATTTGCGGTTTGATGAAGAACCGCGTCTTACCGGAGCCGGATCCTCCGACCACCAGCACATTCTTATTTCGCGCATACTTCGGATTCTTCGGCCGAGAATTCATCGTCAGTCGCTCCGTCTGGGAGAGGATGACGTTGTTCTGGAATTCCGGATCGATGTAGGGCTCAATGTCTGTGTGGGTGCCCCACCTGGCGGAGCCGTATTCTTCGTTATGGCGGTAATTCTTCGCATTCTTGCCCTTGAGATATACCGCCAGTCGAAGTGCCCCGGCTACAGCAGCTCCGACACAAAGATCCATGGGATGGATGCTCGGCAAAATGTTGGAAAACGCCTGCTGAAAGCACCCGTCCATGATCAGACTCTGCAGACGCTCCGATGCATTGGTTCCTGCCGCAAGCCGCCAGGCCTCGCCCAGATTGGTGGCGACGAGACCAATGACTGCATAGGGAAGGTTCAGGATCAGCTGCTTTTTCACCTTATCATTCATCGCTCCTGCTCCTTCCGCTTCTCCAGCACCTTCTTCGGCAGCGATGCCACCAGCTCCTTAAACCTGCTGAGCTTAGCCAAAATACTTGGCCGATTCTCCTTTTCCAGCTTCATCTTCTGTGCTGCGTATTCGCCGATCACCGATTGGATGGCGTCCGCATCCCGGGCCTTAAAGAACACCGAATACTTCGGCGGCTCCAGATCAGCGCTCTTCACAATGGCGAAATCCACACCATATTTATTGGCAATCCTCCGGAAGTTGCGAAGGCCCTCCCCATCGATATCCAGGGACTGTGCGCCCTGGTCCTTGCGAATCAGGTCCCTAACCCGCATCTCACCATGTTCCGGATGCAGCCGGTTCTTCACGGCCTTTCCCGGCGCTGTGACGGCAAGCTTCAGGGCATTTACCAATGTTTCCTCCGTAGGCTTCCCGAAGGTCTCCCAGACGAAGTGACAGACCGGCTTTGCCACCTTGACCGCCTCCCGGGTGCCGGTGTTCAGTGCCTCCCGGGACAGTTCCTCATTCAGCATACATGATTGCCTCCTTTTCTACGCCAGCACCAGTGCCGAAAACGGCTGATCTCCGGATACAAGCGTTGCCATGTGTCCTGCAAGCAGCTCCTGTGCCTCCTTGATTTCCGCATCCGACAGCGGTGCCAGGAGATTCCCGGACATCTTCATAATGACCATGCTGCCCACAAAATACCTGCCGTCCTCCAGATCAAAGGCCTTTCGGTCATCGAACAGGGCAATGTAGGAATCACCCAGAATCATGGATCCACCGCAGGTCTCAAAGGCCTCCAGGATCTGCTTGCCCTCTTCGGTGTCCGTCAGCCGCAGATTGCCGTTCGTTCCGATGATCAGCACATGCCGATCCCCGCGGATGGTGTCCGCATTGACCTTGTTTTCTACGAATCCGTCGGTCAGCGGATTCAGCGTTATTTCGATATTCATATTCATTCGCATCTCCTTATTCTCTGGCAGCAAAATCATGCTGCACCAGGGATTTGTAGTAGTTGTTGATGGTTAATGGTGCGTTATAAAGCGCAGCCAACAGATACTGCTTCATGTTCCGGATCAATGTCGTATTGTCCGACAGACCCTGCAGAACATACTCAAGATGTGAAGAATCGAGCTTCATGAACCTGCTCTTCACCACCTCGATCGGACGCTGCTCCCCGGCGATACCAATGGTCTTCCGCTTTGAGCAGACCGTATCCAGGATAAGCTCCAGGATCTCATCGATATTTTCCTGGTCGTAGGGATGACGCTCCTTCATGATCTCAATGGAAAGCTCCTTCATAAAATATTCACGGTATGCGCGTCTCTCATCCCATCGCTTCTCATCCTGTTCTGCCGCGTCGGCAGATAAGATTAGATCAGTATCACTCATATCAGTATTGATATACTCAGTATTATTAGTGTGCGATTTTCGTGAGTCCTGAATCCGTTTTTTCGTGACTCCGGAATCACGATTTTCGTGAGCCCGGGCTCCCGGTTTTCGTGATCGGACAAAGTTCTTCACATAGATGCGGTTTGGCTTACAAAGCCCCTGCACCTCACGCTCGATCAGGCCGTACTGCTCCAGCTCCCGCAGAAGCCTTGTCGCCTTTCCATTGGCGCACAAAAGATCCGCCTGGATGTTCTCCAGTGTGTAGTAGATATAAACCCGCCCCGCGTCATCGATCCATTGATTCTTCGCCGACAGAGAAACGCGGTCCAGGAGAAGTCCGTACAGCACCTTGGCAGCCGTGGACATCCCCTTAAACCGCGTTTCTGTGAAAAGACTCTTCGGGATCCGGTAGAAGGAAAATTGCTCTGACTGCTCCTCATAAAAGTAGTCATACTCCACAAGGCATTCCCTTCTGATCTCGATTATGCGCCGCCACAATCTGCTTCATGCAGGGCCAGCAAAAGCATCTGCCGCTGCCGTAGCAGCACGGTGTTTTGCAGTTGAGCGGCCCCATGACAGGCCCCTCACCATGACCATAGGGCGGGCGACCGCCTCTTTTTACGCCTGCCGGTACGCGATGCACTGAAATCACAGAACTGCATTCTCTCATAACGCGTCTCCCCCTCTCATCTTCTTCACGGCATCCCGTGTATGCTTTCCCGGTGCCTCCTTTGCGACATCTTCTTTCTTCGATTTCAGGGCATCCAGAAGGGATTCTCTGGTGTCCGCCTCCTGCTCGTGGTCTGTCGCATGCTCCGCAACGTTTTTCTCCGCCTGGCGCTCCTCATACTTCTCTGCCAGCTCAAAGACGTGCTCCTTCGCATCGTAGTGGTATACATGATCCGTCAGCTGCTCCTCCGGACGGACCTCGCTGGCATTGACCGAGCGAACCATGTCCTCCAGATCATTCACCGACATTTCGCCGTTATCTCGGACAAGCAGAACCTCATGAATGCTGCTCGGCAAAACATAGAAGTCACCGCCCAGCTTTTCCGCTGCATCCTCAAAGAAGTTCGGATACGCGATCACCCCGGCACCATGCTCATTGGACGGCACCGATGCGACAAAGAGCTGCTCATCTGCAGGATCCATCTCCGGCATCATGCCGCCGCCAAACATCTCATTCATCACCTCCGTCATACCGCGAATCTCAGAAGGACGAATCTCCGGTGCATTCACCATGGCATCGGCATGAAGCTGTTCCCGGGTAATGCCGAACTGCTCCATCAGATCATTGGTAACCAGCAGCGTGTTATGGCCGCCCGGCGTCTCTCCAAGAATCAGTCGGTACACCACTGCCATATCCTCCATCTGCTCATGCGGAATCTTCTGTAGAAGATCTGCGTTTCGCTCGGCAGATACCACCTCCATCGAGAGCTTGTTTTTCATCTCATCGTAATTAACGATGTCTGCTACGTGGAGCGCAGGGATCTGCTGTATCCCGGCTTCAACTTGCGAAACCGCCCGCTCCAGTGCTTCCTTGTAGCTGAGCCCTGCGTCATGTGCCTCAAAAATGGATCCAAGATTCAGATTCACGCCAATGTTGCTGCCCTCCGGTGTGACGCTCAGCGCGTCATAGGACTGGTTCAGCTTTTCCACATGATTCTCCCGTAAGTCTGCCGCAATACCGCGAGCCTGCAATGCAGCCTTCAGGTCCTCCCGGAAGCCTTC
>CAVATZ010000106.1:0-3779 GCA_963591655.1 Clostridiales bacterium | reverse complement strand
CGCAGCGGCTTGTACAGCATTTCCGAAAGCATTTCCCCGGAATAACTGCCATAGAATAAAGGTATTCGCAGAAAGTCTTTGTACAGAGTACACTTAAGCAGTTAACGGCACAATGCGGAAAAGATCTATAAAATCTTTTTATGACCAATATAAATGAAACTGTGCTAGTATAGGGAGCATGTTCCTGAGATGCTCCGAGAGAAAAGAAGGAGAAGAACATGAATTACAGAATTGCAGCGATTCACGGCGATGGCATCGGACCGGAAATTGTGCGGGAAGCACAGAAGGTTCTGGAGAAGGTCGGACAGGTCTACGGACACGAGTTTCAGTTCGTCAACGTACTGATGGGCGGCTGTTCCATTGATGCCTGCGGCGAGCCTCTGACCGATGAGGCGGTGGAAACCTGTCTCAGCACCGATGCGGTACTGATGGGCTCCATCGGCGGCAAGGTGGGCCAGTGCAGCTGGTATGAGTTGCCCCCGGAGAAGCGTCCGGAGGCGGGACTTCTGAAGCTCAGAAAGGCCCTCGGCATTTTCTGTAATCTGCGTCCGGCACATCTGTACCCGGAGCTGCGCAAGGCATGCCCTTTGAAGGAGTCCATTGCCGAGCAGGGCTTTGACGTCATGATGGTGCGGGAGCTGACCGGCGGCATTTACTTCGGTGCCCATGAGACCGCTGTCGAGGATGGCGAGCAGGTGGCCAGAGACTATCTGGTTTACCACGAGTATGAGATCCGCCGCATCGTGCGGAAGGCCTTTGAAATCGCAGAGAAGCGCAATAAGCATGTGACCTCTGTTGACAAGGCCAATGTGCTCGATTCCTCCAGACTCTGGCGGAAGATCGTGGACGAGGTGGCCAAGGACTATCCGGATGTGACGGTAGAGCATGCACTGGTGGATTCCACTGCCATGCAGCTGGTGCGCAATCCGGCACAGTTCGATGTGGTGGTGACGGAGAACATGTTTGGCGACATTCTGTCCGACGAGATGGCGGAGATTGCCGGCTCTCTCGGCATGCTGCCGTCGGCTTCCCTTCGGGAGGACAGCTTCGGTCTCTATGAGCCGAGCGGCGGATCCGCACCGGACATCGCAGGACAGAACGTGGCAAATCCGTTGGCCACCATTCTTTCAGCAGCAATGCTGCTTCGCTACTCTCTGAACCTGACGAAGGAGGCAGATGCAGTGGAGGCAGCCGTAGCGGAGGCTCTGGCAAAGGGCTACCGCACAGGAGACATTCTCGATCCGGCAGAAACCGGACTGACGAAGCTCTCCACCAGCGAGATGGGAGATCAGGTAGCTGCCCTGATCAAATAAAATGAGTGATTTAGAGGAGATCGATTATGAGCAGAGTTTACAATTTCAGTGCAGGTCCCGCCGTGCTTCCGGAGGAGGTATTGGCCACAGCAGCAGCGGAGATGCTGGATTATCATGGATCCGGTATGTCTGTGATGGAAATGTCGCACCGCTCAAAGGATTTCCAGGACATCATCGATACAGCGGAGGCGGATCTCCGGGAGCTGATGGGGATTCCCTCCAATTATAAGGTGCTCTTCCTGCAGGGCGGCGGCAACACCCAGTTCGCCATGGTGCCCATGAACCTTATGAAGAATCGGGTAGCGGATTACATCGTTACCGGTCAGTGGGCCAAGAAGGCTGCCCAGGAGGCAGCCTTCTACGGCAAGGTGAATGTGGTGGCCAGCTCCCAGGACCAGACCTTCTCCTACATTCCGGATCTCAGCAACCTGGACATCAGCCCGGATGCGGACTATGTCTACATTTGCCAGAACAACACCATCTACGGCACCACCATCCGTGAGCTGCCGAACACCAAGGGCAAGGATCTGGTGTCTGATATTTCCTCCATGTTCCTGTCAGAGCCCATGGATGTCTCCAAGTACGGCATCCTCTGGGGCGGCGTACAGAAGAATGTCGGACCTGCCGGCGTGACCATCGTCATCATCCGGGAGGATCTCATCCGCGATGAGGTGCTGCCGTATACCCCGACCATGCTGAAGTACAAGACCCATGCGGACAAGGGCTCTCTTTACAACACACCGCCCTGCTACAACATCTACGTCTGCGGCCTGGTGTTCAAGTGGCTGAAGGAGATGGGCGGTCTCGAGGTCATGAAGCAGCGCAATGAGCAGAAGGCGGCGATCCTCTATGATTATCTGGACAACTCCAAGCTCTTCAAGGGAACCGTAGTGAAGAAGGACCGTTCTCTTATGAATGTGCCCTTCATCACCGGCGATGCAGAGCTGGACAAGAAGTTCATTGCAGAGTCCTCTGCAGCCGGCTTCAAGAACCTGAAGGGTCACCGTACCGTAGGCGGCATGCGGGCTTCCATCTACAATGCCATGCCGGAGGAAGGCGTGAAGAAGCTGGTGGAATTCATGGAGCGCTTTGAGAAGGAGAATGCCTGACCGGGCAAATTCGGCCGAAGACATTAACGTAAGAAACAGGGGAGAAGGTTAACGTTATGAAGGATCGTGAAATTTTTTGTCTCAATAATATCAGCCGCGTAGGCACAGGAAAGTTCCGGAAGGGCTATACGCTGGCATCGGAGATTGACCATGCGGCCGGTGTGCTGGTGCGTTCTGCCGATATGAAGGAAATGTCGTTTCCCGGAACGCTGCGGGCCATCGCCAGAGCCGGTGCGGGCGTCAACAATATTCCGCTGGAGCGCTGTGCAGAAGAGGGCATCGTGGTGTTCAATACGCCCGGTGCCAATGCCAATGCGGTGAAGGAGCTGGTGATTGCAGGCATGCTGGCGGCCAGCCGTGACTTTATGGGCGGTGCTGCTTGGGTGAAGGAGAACCGCGAGGATCCCAACATTCAGAAGACGACAGAGAAGGCGAAGAAGAATTTTGCCGGAAACGAGATCAAGGGCAAGAAACTGGGTGTCATCGGTCTCGGCGCCATCGGTGTACTGGTGGCCAATGCGGCAGTGGATCTGGGCATGGAGGTCTACGGCTATGACCCCTATCTGTCTGTGAATTCCGCATGGAATCTTTCACAGAAGGTGCATCATGCTTCTATGACGGAGGAAATCTACGATAAGTGTGATTTCATCACCATTCATGTGCCGGCCATTGATTCCACCAAGGGCATGCTGAACCGTGAGGCCTTCCAGCGCATGAAGAACGGTGTCTGCATCCTGAACTTTGCGAGAGACATTCTGGTGAATGAGGCGGATATCGCGGAGGCACTGGCGAACGGCAAGGTGAAGTGCTATGTGACGGACTTCCCGAATCCCGTATCGGCCAATATGGCGGGTGCCATCGTGCTGCCGCACCTGGGCGCTTCCACCGAGGAGGCCGAGGACAACTGTGCTGTGATGGCGGTGGAGGAGCTGCAGGACTACCTGGACAACGGAAACATTCATCATTCCGTGAACTTCCCGGATGTGGATGCGGGCGTCTGCCAGGCAGCCGGAAGAATTGCGCTGCTGCACCGGAACATTCCGAATATGCTGAGCGGTATCACCACGGCGCTGGGTGCTGCCAACATCAATATCGAAAACATGCAGAACAAGAGCCGCGGTACTTATGCATATACGCTCATCGACATTGATCAGCATCTGACCGAGGAGGGCCAGAACAAGCTCCAGCAGCTGGAGGGTGTGCTCCGTGT
Organism: Clostridiales bacterium; assembly: GCA_963591655.1. Lineage (GTDB taxonomy): Bacteria > Bacillota > Clostridia > Lachnospirales > Lachnospiraceae > Oribacterium. The sequence continues at coordinate 147 of CAVATZ010000106.1, read as the reverse complement.
GCGGAAGGTGAAGTAAAAGTTTAAAAACTGCTTGACAAAGGATAGCATGACCTGTTATCCTTTACAGGCAATTGGCCCGGTGGCTCAGATGGTTAGAGCGCCGCCCTGTCACGGCGGAGGTCGTCGGTTCGATCCCGATCCGGGTCG
>CAVATZ010000105.1:0-4171 GCA_963591655.1 Clostridiales bacterium | reverse complement strand
GCCTTGTCTAAAACACAGCATTGTGCTAAACTTCGTAAAGAAAGAAAAAACAGAGATTTGTGCTTAAAAATAAGGAGTTTAGAATGATGAAAAAAACACGGCGCGTGTTGGCGCTTTTCCTGCTGCTCTGCAGCTTTATGAGCTTCGGCTTTTCGATGACGAGCCTCGCGGCACCGGTACCGGGGCAGGATCTGGGGGTGTTCAAGCTGACGGCCTACTGCCCCTGCAGCATCTGCTGCGGCAAGTATGCGGGCGGGCCTACGGCCTCCGGTGTCTATCCCACGGCGGGGCAGACCATTGCGGTGGATCCGGATGTGATTCCGTTGGGCAGCTGGGTAGACATTTATTTGCCGGACTACGGCTGGTGCCGCTTCCGGGCGGAGGATACCGGCAGTGCCATCAAGGGCAATGACATCGATATCTACGTACCGATTCATGCCGCAGCAAACTTCGGCCCCTTCAATGGCTATGCCCAGGTTCGCTACGTGGGTTACTAAAACATTCCAATCCGGAATATTTGGCGATACAGCAATTCCATTTCTTTTATATTCGTGTTTCCGATAAAATACGTTATATGCTATGCTTTGCATAAGAGAAAACGCGGAGCCTATATGGTCAGAAAAGGCTCTGCAAGGGAGTATTCAGGAGAAAAGGAGAGCTATGAGCAGGTTAAGTATTGACACGAAGAACAATGCCCAGAAGACTGTGGAAGAGCTTTACAAGGATCTGGAGCGGCGGATTCAGGCTTCCCAGCCGGGACTCTGCCCCGTGGATCTGGCGGAGGCCTTTCTGCATCTCTGCCATGCCCAGTCCTGCGGCAAATGTGTGCCCTGCCGGGTGGGTCTGACCCAGCTGGAGCGGCTCATTGAGCGGGTGATGGACGGCAGTGCGGACATGAGCACATTGGAGACCATCGAGAAGACGGCGGCCAGCATTTACTATTCCGCAGACTGTGCCATCGGCTCCGAGGCAGCCCGGATGGTGCTGAAGGGCGTGAAGGGCTTCCGGGACGATTATGTGGAGCACATTCAGCACGGCCGCTGCAGGGCGAAGCAGAACCAGCCGGTGCCCTGTATGTTCCAGTGCCCGGCCCACGTGGACATTCCCGGCTACATTGCCCTGGTGCATGAGGGCAGATACCAGGATGCGGTGCAGCTCATCCGGAAGGACAATCCGCTGCCGGCAGTCTGCGGCCTCATCTGTGAGCATCCCTGCGAGGTGCGTTGCCGCAGAACCATGGTGGACGATCCCGTGAACATCCGGGGACTCAAGCGCTTTGCCGTGGAGCATGAGGGAGAGGTGCCGGCACCGGCGCGGATGAAGTCCACAGGCAAGAGGATCGTCGTGATCGGCGGCGGTCCCTCCGGCCTCAGTGCGGCCTACTATCTCAGCATCATGGGCCACGATGTGACGGTCTATGAGCAGCGGAAGCAGCTGGGCGGCATGCTGCGCTACGGCATCCCTGCCTACCGTCTGCCGCGGGAGATCCTGGACCACGAGATTGAGGGCCTCAAGAAGGCGGGCTTTGAGACCATCTGCAATACCTCCATCGGAAAGGATGTTTTCATCGAGGATCTGCAGGAGCAGTACGATGCTATGTATATCGCCATCGGCGCGCATACCGACAAGAAGATCGGCATCGAGGGAGAGGATGCCGAGGGCGTCATCTCTGCCGTGGAAATGCTGCGTGCCATAGGTGACGACAATTACCCGGACTTCACCGGCCTCGATTGCGTGGTGGTCGGTGGCGGCAACGTGGCCATGGACGTGGCGCGTTCTGCGATCCGTCTGGGCGCAAAGTCCGTGAAGGTGGCCTATCGGCGGCGGAAGAACGACATGACGGCGCTCCCGGAGGAGGTAGAGGGCGCCATTGCCGACGGCTGCGAGATCGTGGAGCTGCATGCGCCGGTACGTATCGAAAAGGATGAGAACGGACACTGTGTTGCCTTGGTGGCCCAGCCGCAGATGGTGGGTCCCATCCGGGGCGGTCGTCCCAGCCCGGTACCGGCCAGCCTGCCGGAGGTGCATATGCACGCAGACCGGGTGCTGGTGGCCATCGGCCAGGGCATCGATTCCCAGAAGTTCGGTGAATTCGGCGGCATTAAGATCGAGAAGGGCGCGAGAATCAGCGCCATGGATACCTCAGAGTGTGATGCGAAGGACGGCATCTTCGCCGGAGGAGACTGCGTGACAGGACCCGCAACGGTCATCAAGGCCATCGCAGCCGGCAAGGTGGCCGCCGCCAACATTGACGAATTCCTGGGCTTCCATCACGAGATCCGCTCGGATGTGCTGCTGCCGCCGGTGCGCTTCGATGACCATAAGCCCACGGGCCGCATCAATATGATGGAGCGCCCGCCTCAGGAGAGATGTCATGACTTCAAGCTCATGGAATGCGGCATGACAGAGGAGGAGGCACGGCAGGAGTCCGGCCGCTGCCTGCATTGCGATCACTTCGGTTATGGTATTTTCAAGGGAGGCAGAGAAGCGAAATGGTAAATTGTACAATTGACGGAAAGTCTGTTTCCGTACCGGAGAGAACCACCATACTGGATGCGGCTGCACAGGCGGGGATCCGCATCCCTACGCTTTGCTTTTTGAAGGAGATCAATGAAATCGGTGCCTGCCGTGTCTGCGTGGTGGAGGTAGAGGGCTATGACCGGCTCTTCACGGCATGCAACAACACAGTGGCGGAGGGCATGGTGATCCGCACCAATTCCCGGAAGGCGAGAGATGCCCGGAAGACCAATGTGGAATTGATCCTGTCGCAGCACAACACCAACTGTGCCATCTGCTCCCGCTCCGGCAACTGTACGCTTCAGCGGGTGGCCAATGATCTCAACATCCTCGGCGTGCCTTTTGAGAAGATGCTGCCCCGGGAGAAGGGTGCGAAGACATTTCCCCTGATCCGGGAATATGACAAGTGTATCAAGTGTATGCGCTGCATCCAGGTCTGCGACAAGATCCAGAACTCCCATATCTGGGATGTGGTAAACACCGGCGCGAAGACCACGGTGGATGTGCGGGATGTGTATCGTCTGGAGGACTCCAAGTGTGCCCTCTGCGGACAGTGCATCACCCATTGTCCGGTGGGTGCGCTCCGGGAGCGGGACGACACGGATCGGGTGCTGGAGGCCCTGGAGGATCCGGAGAAGATCGTGATCGCGCAGATCGCACCGGCCATCCGCACGGCCTGGGGCGAGGAATTCGGTCTCACGTCGGAGCAGGCGACGGTGAAGCGGCTGGCGTCGGCTTTCAAGATCATGGGCTTTGACTATGTTTTCGATACGAATTTCACGGCGGACCTCACCATCATGGAGGAGGGCACGGAGTTCCTGAAGAAGCTTAAGAACCGGGAAACGGAGAAGTTCCCTATGTTCACGAGCTGCTGTCCGGGCTGGATCCGTTACATGAAGGGTCACTATCCGGAGCTGATTCCCCAGGTGTCCACGGCGAAGTCCCCGCAGCAGATGTTCGGCGCGGTGGCGAAGAGCTATTTTGCGGATCTTTTGCAGGTGGATTCGTCGAAGATTTTCTGTGTGTCCATCATGCCCTGTGTAGCGAAGAAGGCGGAGTGCGCTCTGCCGACCATGAAGGACGCTGAAGGCGACCCGGATGTGGATGTGGTGCTGACCACCCGCGAGGTGAACCGGCTCATCCGTTCGGAGCATATCGTGGCGTCCGAGCTTATCGAGACGGAGCTGGATCTGCCCTTCGGCATCGGCTCCGGTGCGGGCAATATCTTCGGCGCGACGGGCGGCGTGATGGAGGCGGCACTGCGGTCGGCCTACTATCTCGTGACGGGGCAGAACCCGGATCCGGATGCCTTCCGGGAGCTGCGGGGCAATGAAGGCTGGAAGGAAGCGGAGTTCGAAATCGCCGGCACGAAGCTGAAGGTGGCGGTGGTGAACGGCCTCGGCAACACATCTAAGCTGATCGAGCAGCTGGAGAAGGGCAGAGTCCACTATGACTTCGTGGAGGTCATGGCCTGTCCCGGCGGCTGTGTCGGCGGCGGCGGACAGCCGATTCACGACCAGCAGGAGATGGCGGGCCTGCGGGCGCCGACCCTCTATCGTCAGGATGCCGCCGGAAAGCTGCGCTTCTCCCATGAGAATGAGGCAGTGCAGACCCTGTACAGGGACTATCTGGGCGAGCCCATGTCCGAGCGGGC
>CAVATZ010000104.1:0-4246 GCA_963591655.1 Clostridiales bacterium | reverse complement strand
AAGAATACTTATAAACAATGCAAATCAGCATAACTGCTTAGCAAGGAGCCGCTATGAACCCTGGAACCCTTTATATCTGTGCCACACCCATCGGAAATCTGGAGGACATCACCTATCGGGTGCTGCGCTGTCTCCGGGAGGTGGATCTCATTGCCGCAGAGGACACCCGGAACTCCATCCGGCTTCTGAATCATTTCGAAATCAAGACGCCCATGACGGCGTACCATGAATACAACAAATATGACAAGGCCCGGTATCTGGTGCAGGAGCTTCTGAACGGGAAGAATATCGCCATCATCACGGATGCCGGCACCCCCTGCATTTCCGATCCCGGCGAGGAGCTGGTGCGTCAGGCTGCGGAGGCCGGCATTGTCATCACCAGCCTGCCCGGTCCCGCCGCCTGCATTACCGCACTGACTCTGTCGGCACTGCCCACCCGCCGCTTTGCCTTCGAGGCCTTTCTGCCGGCGGAGAAGAAGGAGCGGCAGGAAATCCTGGCGGAGCTCAGTCGGGAGACCCGCACCATGATCGTCTATGAGGCGCCGCACCACCTGCGGAAGACCCTGGCGGAGCTGGCAGCGGTGCTGGGCGAGGATCGCCGGATTTCCCTCTGCCGAGAGCTGACGAAGACCCACGAGGAAAGCCTCCGCACCACCATCGGAGACGCCATCGCGAAGTATGAGGCCGAGGATCCCCGGGGAGAATATGTCCTCGTCATCGAAGGAAAAAGCCGGGAGAGCATCCGGGAGGAGGCCATCCGGGACTGGACGGCGATGCCCCTTTCCCAGCACATGCAGCATTACCTCGATCAGGGCATGTCGGAAAAGGATGCCATGAAGGCCGTGGCCAAGGATCGCGGCCTCGGCAAGCGCGAGGTTTATCAGGCCTGGAAGGTAGAAAGCGAAGAGGTCTGAATCTCACGTCGCTTGAGCAAGTGAATCAAAGAACATACGGGGCAAGGACGTCCCGTCTTAGGGAGTATCTATGGAACAGAACAAGCAATGGTTTCGGCGGGGTCTGCATGACGGCGTCCCCATCGCCCTGGGCTACTTTGCTGTGGCCTTCGCACTGGGCATTTCCGCAAAGCGGGCGGGGCTCACCGCCTTTCAGGCCACCCTGGCCAGCCTTCTCTGCAACGCTTCGGCGGGAGAATATGCCGGCTTCACGGTGATTGCCTCCCAGGCACCGTACCTGGAGATGGCCGTCATTACCCTGATCATCAATGCCCGCTATCTCCTCATGTCCGCCTCCCTCTCACAGAAAATTTCGCCGGACACGGCATTCCGGCACCGGCTCCTGGTGGGCTTCGTCATCACCGATGAGATCTTCGGGGCCTCCGTGACCCAGCCGGGAAAGCTGAATCCCTTCTATAATTACGGCCTCGCCCTCATTTCCCTGAGCTGCTGGGCCCTGGGCACCTGCCTCGGCGTTGTTGTGGGCAGTATCCTGCCGGCGCTGCTGGTGACGGCCCTGGGCGTGGGCATCTACGGCATGTTCCTCGCCATCGTGATCCCGCCGACCAGAAGCAATCCGGTGATCCGTGTGCTGGTGCTGCTGTCCATGGTGCTGAGCTTTCTTTGCTCCCGCCTGCCGCTGATCAGCATGCTTTCCGAGGGCAGCCGCATCATTCTGCTGACCGTGCTGCTGTCTCTGGGCGCCGCCCTGCTGTTCCCTGTCGAGGAAGAAACAGAATCCACTGTCCCGGATGCCTCTGCAAAATCCCGGGATAATGCTGTCGGCCCGCATGCCGGAAGGGAGCTCACTTAAATGAATGCGTATGTTTATATCTTCATCATGTTTCTCGTGTCCTATCTGCTGCGGGTGCTGCCCCTCACGCTGATCCGCAGGGAAATCCGGAACCGCACCATCCGTTCCTTTCTCTATTATGTGCCCTATGTGACACTGGCGGTCATGACCTTCCCCGCCATCATGGATGCCACTTCGAATCCCCTCTCGGGACTTCTGGCACTGCTGCTGGGGATCATGCTGGCCTGGTGCGGTGCCGGACTCTTCCCCACCGCCATGGCCGCCGTCGCTGTGGTGCTGCTGAGCGCCCTGGTGCTGGGATAATTGTCCCGAAAAGCCACAGCAAACGGCGCCAAAGCCGTGGCCTGCAGACCCGGGTGCCGGCCGGCTGCGCCAGAATATTACAGGTGCCGGCGCAGTGAATAACTCTCATGTTGGAATAGACTTTTGAGGAGGCGAGCATGAAGGAAAACCTGATATCCATAGGTGAAATGGCACGGATCAACAACATAAGTGTGACTGCGCTGAGACTTTATGACTCGCTGGGGCTGCTGAAGCCCCGGTACACGGATCCGGAATCGCGCTATCGCTATTACGACGTGAAGCAGAATGCCCGGCTGGACATGATCCAGTATATGAAGGAGCTGGGCATGGAGCTTCGCGAGATCCGGTCGGTGCTGGATTCAGAGGATCTGCTGAAAATCGAGGAAATCCTGATTCGAAAACGTGAACAGACCATGCAGGAGCTGGAGAATCTGAAAATACAGCGCGACGGCATTGACCGGGCCATCGACAGCATTGAACGCTACAGCAAATCACCGCGGCGCGGAACGATGACGCTGGAATACATTCCGCAGCGCCGGATCTACGCCATGGAAACCGATGTGAATTTCTATGACCACGAAATAGACACCTACGAGAGCATTCTCCGGCAGCTGAAGGAGAAGATGCGTCACGAAAACATTCCGCAGGTATACTACTGCAATGCAGGAACGATATTGTATAAGGAGGATTTTGAGCAGCAGAATTATGTTTCGCACAAGATCTTCGTCTTTGTTGACGAGCATTTTCCGCTGATCCGGGAGACGGAGCGCATCCAGAACGGCATGTATGCCTGCATTTACCTGGATGACTTCGATAAGGAGAAGGAATACGGCCGCCGGCTGCTCCGGCATTGCCGGGATATGCATTATGGGATCGCCGGGGACTATATCTGCGAGGTGCTGACGGAGTTCAATGTCTTCGACTGCGACAAACGGTCGATGTTCCTCCGTCTGCAGGTGCCGGTGACATTTCCAACGGATACAGCAGAATAGGAAAATGTCTTCGGCGTAAATTTTTCCGGGAAGGCCTTGACTCTCACCCAGCGGTAGAGATTAGGATGGAATCAGTCAAGAATGATAAGTTATTAACATAACAATGTTCAGCACCGCTGTGCTGAACGTAACAGCGCATCAAAGGAGGCTTCGAATGGAAAAGATTAAGGTCGTGCAGTATGGCTGCGGTAAGATGAGCAAGTACATCCTGAGATATCTTTATGAGACAGGCTGTCAGATTGTGGGGGCCATCGATACCAATCCGGCCATTCTCGGCATGGACGTAGGTGACTACGCAGGACTCGGTGTCAAGACCGGCATTCTGATCAGCGACAAGGCAGATGAGGTACTGGACAATGCGGATCCGGACATCGCTGTGGTGACATTGTTCAGTCTGGTAAGCGACTGCTTCCCGCATTACATGAAGTGTCTGGAGCGAGGCATCAGCGTGATCACCACCTGTGAGGAGGCTACCTACTGCTGGACAACAGATGCCGTTCGCGCAAACATTCTGGATGTAACGGCCAAGGAGCATGGCTGTACCTTCGTCGGCTCCGGCATGGAAGATATTTTCTGGGTAAACATGGTCGGCATGGTTGCCGGCGGCTGCCATAAGATCACGAAGATCGAGGGTGCTGTCAGCTACAATGTAGAGGACTACGGACTGGCTCTGGCAAAGGCACATGGTGTCGGCCTGACACCGGAGGAATTCGAGCAGCAGATCGCACATCCCACAGAGATCGAGCCGTCCTATGTATGGAATTCCAATGAAGCACTGGCCTCCAAGATGGGCTGGACCATCAAGAGCCAGACGCAGAAGTGTGTTCCGTACTTCCATGACAGCGATCTCTATTCCGAGACCATGGGTGCGACCATCCCGAAGGGCAACTGTATCGGCATGGCAGCTGTTGTGACCACAGAAACCTTCCAGGGCCCGATCATCGAAACTCAGTGTATCGGCAAGGTTTACGGACCGGAGGACGGCGATATGTGTGACTGGAAGATCACCGGCGAGCCGGATACTGAATTCCATGTTGTGAAGCCGGCAACCGTCGAGCATACCTGCGCTACCATCGTGAACCGGATTCCTGCAGTGCTTCGCGCACCGTCCGGACTGGTGACCATGGACCAACTGGAGGAAATCCAGTTCCCGACCTATCCGATGGAGTATTACCTGTAATTGT
>CAVATZ010000103.1:0-4532 GCA_963591655.1 Clostridiales bacterium | reverse complement strand
GAAAGCGGGAATCACAAAATAGGTTCAACCTATGCGGATTATAATTCATTATGTATTTTACTATGTGCAAAAAAACCATTATCATCAAATTACACCAAATTAAAGTATGAATTTGAGATTCTCTAGGGTATAATCACCAGTAGAGGCTGAGGGAGGGGGAACTTCCTCGTGGGTAATCACTTTAGGAATGTGGGGCGCTGTTCGGCGGCTCACCGACAAGGAGGGATACTATGGAAATTAAGAAACCTGCTGTTGCGGGCACGATGGAATCCAGTGACTGCCAGGTTACTGTGGAGCCGGGAGACGGAAAGATCGAATTCTCTCTCGAGAGCGCAGTGGCACATCAGTTCGGAAACCAGATCCGCAAGGTAGCACTGGAGACACTCGCAAACCTGGGTGTTGACAATGTGAAGATTGCGATCGTTGACAAGGGTGCGCTTGACTGCACAATCAAGGCACGGATCGAGGGTGCGGTATATCGCTCCGTAGACCAGTACACTAACTTACCCTGGGGAGGTGCAATCAAATGATTGAGAATCCTAATAAGAAGAGACTGAGAAGATCTATGATGTTCCTGAACGCGCAGAAGCCGTCACTCATCAAGGATCCGTATATTTATAAGGTAGATTCACTGATGCTGGATCTGGAGGATGCCGTAGCTGTAACTGCGAAGGATACTGCCAGATTCTCTCTTTATCATGCCCTGACCACCATTGACTACAGAGGCGCAGAGCGCGTGGTTCGTATCAATGGTCTGGATACCGATCTCTGGGAAGAGGATATTCGCTGCTGCGTAGCCGGCGGTGCTGATGTTATCCGTATCCCGAAGACAGAGAATGCCGATATGGTTCGCGCCGTAGAGGAGAAGGTTGTCGCTGCTGAGGAAGAGTTCAACAGAGAGCCGGGCTCTACATTGATCATGTCTGCACTCGAGTCTGCCAAGGGCGTTATGAATGCTTATGAGGTATGTACCTCTTCTGACCGTATGATCGGTGTTGCCCTTTCCGGCGGTGACTATACCAAGGATCTGCAGACCAAGATCACCGGCACAGGCGTAGAGCTGATGGGTGCACGTCAGCAGATGATCATTGCCGCTCGTGCAGCAGGTGTACAGTGTTTCGATACTGTATGGACCAATCTGGACGACATGGAGGGCTTCAAGAAGGATGTGGAAACCATTCATATGATGGGCTTCGACGGAAAGTCCTGCATCAATCCCCGTCAGATTGACATCGTACACAAGATCTTTACCCCGACTGAGAAGGAAATCATCTTCTCTGAGAAGGTGATCAAGGAAATTGATGACAAGAAGGCAAAGGGCATCGGCGTGTTCACCGTAGACGGAAAGATGATTGATATCGCTTTCTATGACGGTGCAAAGAGAAATATCATGCTTGCCAAGGCAGCCGGCATTTACAAGGGGGATCTGTAATTATGATTAATGCAGTTGGTAGAGATATACCTGAGGAGATCTTAAAGGCAACTGGAAAGGAAGTATTCCAGGGAACCCATCATTTTGACGGATATGAGTACAGCACCGCTTCTCACAAGGTGAAGTGCGTGATCAATTCCAATGGCTCCAAGCTGGTGGATTCCATTCATGATGTTCTGGTAAAGTGCGGCATCAAGGACGGCATGACCCTTGGCTTCCACCATCATTTCCGTAACGGTGACAAGGTGCTGAACATGGTTGTGGAGGAGTGCCACAAGATGGGCATCAAGGACCTGACCATCGCGGCTTCTTCCATGGGCTCACAGAATGATCCCATCGTTCCTTACATTGAGGACGGCACCATCACAAACATCCAGTCCTCCGGCGTGCGCGGCGGTATCGGCAAGGCCATTTCCGAGGGCAAGCTGAAGGGCCTGGCAATCATGCGTTCCCACGGTGCGCGTGTCAGAGCCATTGAGACCGGCGAGACCCACATTGACATCGCCTTCATCGGTGCGCCGACAGCAGATGAGTACGGCAACCTGGGCGCTAACGGCGGTAAGGCTGACTGCGGCGTGCTTTCCTACTCTGCAGTGGATGCACAGTATGCAGACAGAGTGGTTGCTGTGACTGATTGCCTGGTTCCGTTCCCGAACCTTCCGGCACAGATCACCCAGACCTATGTAGACTACGTGGTTGTGGTGGATGAGATCGGCGATCCCACAAAGATTGCTACCGGCGCAGCGAAGCCCACCAAGGATCAGAGAAAGCTCCTGATGGCACAGTACTGCACGGATTTCGTGACCAGCACACCGTACTTCAAGGAGGGCTTCTCCTATCAGACCGGTGTCGGCGGTGCTTCCATCGCTTCCACCATTTCTCTGATGGAGGTAATGAAGGAAAAGAACATCCATATGAGCTTCGGTGTCGGCGGACTGACAAAGCCCATGTGTGATCTGCTGGATCAGGGTCTGGCAAAGTGCCTGGTAGATACCCAGGACTTCGACCAGGATGCCATTGCCAACATTACCACAAATCCGAACCACTTCTATATCACAGCCGGTGAGTATGCAGATCCCTTCAACAAGGGCGCATATGTCAACAAGCTTGACTTCGTTATCCTGGCTGCGCTTGAGGTGGATACACACTTCAACTGTAACGTAGTGGTTGGCTCTGACGGTTATATCACCGGTGCGCAGGGCGGACATCCGGATACTGCAGCCGGCGCAAAGTGCACCATCGTCATCGCACCGATCATGCAGGGCAGAATTCCGACCATCTGCACAGATTGTACAACCGTTACCACACCGGGTGAGGACGTGGATGTTGTTGTAACCGATTACGGTATTGCCATCAACCCGAAGAGACAGGATCTCATCGAGGCAACCAAGAATTCCGGACTTCCCTTCAAGACTATTGAAGAACTCCGCGATATCGCATATTCTATTACAGGTGAGCCGGAGAAGGTACAGTTCGGTGACCGTGTAGTGGGTATCATCGAGGCCCGTGACGGTTCCATCATGGACGTGGTACGTGAGATCAAGCCCTTCGAGTTTAAGGACTGATTGATAACAAAGAATCAAAGGAATGCGTTGACCATACACCTTTGAATGTGATTACTAGGATTCGTTTCGAACTGGAAGTTCTCAACGAACTCGCCTTTGGCGAGCATGCATCTGCGATGCATGTCAGATCATTACGAGTTCTGCTGATGCAGAACTCTTCACTCCCCGGCGTGTTTTCGGCAGCTTGGCTGCCGAAGGCCTGCCGGGGCTTTTGCAAATGGAGAAAAAGAGATGAACGCTGCGGAATGGAAGAACTACATGGAAAGGGCAATCCGAGAGGCGCTGCTGGGAGAGGTCAGAACCTCACCGAAGCCTGGACTGGTGGATCAGATTGACTGCGGCGCCCATACAGATATGGATCTGCATACCTTCGAGAGAAGCACAGAGGCCATTGCGCCGTATCTGGCGGACATGTTTATGGCGGGCTTCTCACCGGAAACGGAGGCGGAGGAAAAGCTGGAAATCGAAGAGCTGGATGCCGTGGAGACGTCGGAGGCGGCAGAGAATGCTGCCGGCGCAGAAGGCACAGAGACGGAAGAGGAACGTCTGTTCCGGAAGATCCGCCGCATCGGTGTGGAAGCAGAGAAGGCTATGTTTGCGGCCACAGAGGGCGTGAATACACATAAAGGCATGCTGTTTACCATGGGCATCGTTCTGGCAGCGGCGGGACTGCATTTCCGCCGGGAGTACAGTGCGGAAGCGCTTCGGGCAGTAGATGCGGAAATGCTGGGACGCGTGCGGCTTGGCCTTTCTGAAAGAGAAGGGGAAAATGCAGAAACCGGTCCCTTCGTGCAGGAGGTGCTGTGGCTGTGCCGGGACATGTGCCGCCGGATTCTCGGTGAGGAATTCGAGGCTATGGAGAAGCGGGAACCGGTGACCCACGGTGAAAAGCTGTTCCGGGAATATGGGGAGCGCGGCATCCGCGGTCAGGCAGAGCAGGGCTTTCCGATCCTCCGCGAGGTCGCGTTTCCGGAGATGGAGAAGTATCGGGCGCCTCTTCCGGAGCTCCGCGGCGGCATCCGCATGCACCGACTGCTTTGGAGGGAAATGTCTTCGGCAGAGAATCCCTGGGAGAGCGAGGTCTATCTCAATGCGGTGAATCTGCAGGTGCTGCTCCGGGCGATGTCAGAGCTGAATGACACCAATGTGGTGACGCGCAGCTCCTACGAGGAAATGAGACGGCTGCAGGAGGAGAGTCGTCGAATTCTGAGCCTGGGCGGCGGCTTCACGGAGCAGGGAATGGAGGCGCTGCTGGCCCTGAACCAGAGCTGTATACAGCGGAATATCAGTCCTGGCGGTGCGGCGGACATCCTGGCAGTGAGCATTCTTCTGTGGCGGCTGCAGGAGCTGAGCCTCGCGCTGCTGCTTGTCTGAAAAATTTAGAGAGAATCCTAAAGATTCTGCTTGACGGGAGAGCGCTGATTTGATATTATCTTTGAGTCGCTTCAAGAGAGGCGGCTCAAAAGTGAAAATGCAGAGGTATCGAAGTGGTCATAACGAGGCGGTCTTGAAAACCGTTTGTCCGCAAGGGCGCG
>CAVATZ010000102.1:0-4560 GCA_963591655.1 Clostridiales bacterium | reverse complement strand
ACAGGATTGCGGAGATATATCCATAACTTTGGACGGATACGTCTTGAAATATAGACTTTATGCACAAAAACCTTCTCTGCTGTGGTAGACTGTAGGGGAGAGTAGTGACATCAGCCAAACGGCTGCGGTGCTATACAGCTACCGGAATTTTAAGAAAGGACGTGTTCCATGATTATTTCACTCATCCTCATTCTGGCGATTTTCTTCGCCGTCTTCGCCTTCCTGTTCTACAAGAAGGCCCCGCCCACCCAGGCCATCGTGGTGACCGGCTTCGGCCTGTCTCGCCCGAAGGTGGTATCCGGTAAGGGCGTGTTTGTGCTCCCGGTGATTCAGCGGGCCGACCGCCTCAACATGCGGCTGCTCAAGATCGATGTGAAGACCCCCACCACCGGCGTGAAGACCAAGGAGGGCGTTTCTCTCTGGCTCGATTCCGTGGTGACCGTGCAGGTTTTCTCCGAGAACTCCACCGTCACGAAGGAGGAGTGGGAGGCAGCGGGCTTCACCAATGCCAAGGACTACATTAAGAACCGCCAGCAGTCCGCCATCAGCAACTTCCTCGGCATGGACGAGAAGGCCATTGACGGAAAGATCAATGATGTCCTCCAGGGTAACCTCCGTGAAATTGTGTCGGAAATGACGGTAGAGGACATCCTCACGAACCGGAAGCAGATGGCCGTCAGTGTGCTGGACAATGCCCGCCCGGACCTCGCCAAGATGGGTCTCGAGGTGGTGACCTTCAACCTCCAGGACATCAAGGACGCAGAGGACCAGCAGGGCCATAACCACGGCGTCATTGAAGCCATCGGCGTGCAGCAGGAGGAGATCGTCAAGAAGAAGGCGGAGATCGCGAAGGCCGAGGCGGCGCGTGACATTGCCTGCGCAAAGGCCGAGGCGGAAATGCTGGCGAACGAAAAGCGCATTGAATCCCAGACGGCCATTGCGAGACGCAACAATGAGCTGGCGTTGGAGCAGGCGAGACTGAAGGCGGAGGCTGACAAGGCCAATGCGGACGCCAATGCTGCCGGGCAGGTGCAGACGAACCTGCGCGCCAAGGAAATCCGTGAGGCGGAGGCCGATGCCGAGATCGCAAAGCAGACCAAGATGGTAGATCTTGCGGCGAAGGAAGCAGAGGTGCAGCAGCAGAAGCTGGATGCCGAGGTACGGAAGCAGGCGGATGCCGATCTTTACAAGCGGCAGAAGGACGCCGAGGCGAAGAAGTACGAGGCGGAGAAGGCTGCCGAGGCGGAGAAATACAAGAAGCAGCAGGAGGCCGAGGGCATCCGGATGGTGGGTGAGGCCGAGGCGGAAGCCATCCGTCAGAAGGGTCTTGCGGAGGCCGATGCCATGAAGCAGAAGGCCGAAGCCTACAAGCTCTACAACAGCGCTGCCATGGCGGAGATGCTCATTAAGGTGCTGCCGGATGTGGCGAAGAGCGTGGCAGAGCCGCTGAAGTCCATCGACAAGGTGTCCATCATCGGCGGGGACGCCTCCGGCGTTTCCGGCATCAGCAACAATGTACCGGTGCTCATGGCCCAGACCTTTGAGACCATCAAGGAGGCCACCGGCATTGACATGCGGGACATCGTGAAGGCCAACAGCCTCGAAGCCAAGACCGACCGAAACATCAGGGTAGATGGGAACGGAGAAGTTTGCATCAAGCAAACTTCGGAGTGAGCTGACATGTGCCCCGCAGGGGGACATGCTTGCCGAAGGCAAGTTTATCGAGAGCTACAAGCTCGAGATAAATCCCCGATGCCGCAGAAGACATCCGCAGTCAGCGAACAGCAGCCGGAGCAGCAATAAGGAGAACAGCTGCCAAAAACAGTCAACCACAATGCAGGGAGAGCCGAAAGGCCCTCCCAATTTTTTTCTCCGGTTCTGCAACATTTCCCGCCTCCCATCTGTATTTAGAGTGAAGTAACTGTTTAGCACCGCATCGCTACATCGCAAAGCGATGCGGCGCTAAACAATTACAGAGTGAAAGACATTACAACACCGATACAGAGGAGAAGAAAAATGAAGAAGACAATTTTCACAGCAATGATGGTAATGTGCGTGGGTGCGGCAATGATGACTGGCTGCGGCAATATCGCCAATGCGAGTGAGCAGGAGGTGATCTGCGGTGCTGACGAAAGCACCTGGAGTCCCATCACGGACTGCGAGAGCCTGGCGGAAGCCGAGAGCGTCGCCGGCATTGACATTTGTGTCCCGGAAAGCATAGAGGACTATGACGATATTTCCTATTCTGCCATGCAGCGTTATCAGCTGGTGCAGGTGGAGTACCATCAGGACGAGCAGCATTACATTTGCATTCGCAAGGCAGCGGGCGCAGAGGACATCAGCGGGGATTACAACAGCTACAAGGAGGAGACCACGGCGGACGTTGATGGCCGGCAGGTGACCTTCAAGGGAAATGACGGCAGGGTGAGTCTTGCGGTCTGGACCGACGATGAGTATAGTTATTCTGTTATGGCGGCGGATCTGACGACAGCGCCGGAGACGGGAGCGGGCCTGCGTGCCGAGCAGATGAAGACACTGGTTTCCGAGGTCGGCTGAGGCGCAGGCAGGATGAGCAGGAGTAAGAGTAAAAGGGGAATGAACAGATGGTAGTCGGCATGGGTCTTGCGGTACAGCAGAATCGGCGGCCTTCACGGCTTTTCCGCCTTCGGCAGATCGGGACAATGCTTTCGGCTTTCGCTGCGGGCTGTCTTCGGCAGGTCCGGGCATGGCAGACCTGGGATGCGGAGTCGGCGGAGCGTGAGGCGGTCAACCGGCGGGCAAGTCGGTATTTCGAGAGCTACGGCAATGCGATTCTCCGGCTCGCCTACAGCTATGTTCACAATATGGCGGATGCGGAGGATATTCTGCAGGAAACGCTGATCAGGATAATGAAGGCGGATCCGCAGTTTGAGAATGCAGCCCACGAAAGGGCCTATATTCTGAAAACGGCGGTCAATGCGGCCAGGAATCATCTGGCGTACAGCAGGCTGCGGGAGACGGATGATCTGAATGAGGAATTGATCGCAGAAAAGCGGGAGGACCTGTCCTTTGTCTGGGAGGCGGTCAGGCAGCTGCCGGAGCTTTCCCGGGAGGTTCTGCATCTCTATTATTATGAGGGATACAAAACGGCGGAGATTGCGGGGATTCTGCAGCGGCGGGAGGCTACGGTGCGGTCGGATCTGAAGCGGGCCCGGGAGCGGCTGCGGGAAATACTGAAGGAGGAATACGATTTTGAATAAGTATGACGAAATCATGGATCACGTCCATGTGACTGACGAAATGCGGGATCGTGTTCTGGACGGGACAGTGCGGTATTTCATGCGGGAACGCCGGCGGAGGAAAATGCGTCGCTTGTATACAGCGGGGGTCGCTGCCGCTGCAGTGGTGCTGGTCGTGGGCCTCGGCGTCCTTCGGCATCCGGGGGCAGACAGCATTGGCATACCGGGCGGAAATACCGGCGAAACGGAGATGGTTGCCGGGGGTTTCTATGTGACGGACTGCGCTTCGGCGCAGGAGCTGGAGGGCATCGTGGGCTTCCCGGTGCCGGTGCTGTCGAAGCTGCCCTTCGCGGTGAAGGAGACGGCGTATACCGCCATCGGCGATGATCTGGCCCAGATTATTTATTATGGTGAGGACGGCGATACGAAGCTGATTCTCCGGAAGTCGCCGGGGATCGAGGACAATTCCGGGGACTACAACACGTACGAGAATGAGACAGAGCTCGAGATCGGCGGAGATGCGGTCAGCCTCAAGGGAAATGCGGCGCTCTGGTACCTCGCCTGCTGGCATGACAAGGAATATGCCTACTCCCTGTCATACAGTGCAGGCTGTGATGAGGCCGCCATCAGGGAACTGGCGGCGGAGGCGATGGGGGCTGATTGCGCTCGGCCATGAAGTCTTCCGGAAATTTACCGAGCACCTCACGAACTGGAGACCACGGATCATCTATGGGATACGCAATAAAAACACCATCAATTTTACTGATGCAATATTCTTTTTTGTCTGTACGCAGCTCTTGGAGAATACGCAGTGCCTGGCTGTTTCCATTCTGGAAAACCTTTGTTGTTAACATGGAAGCCTCCTTTTGTGAAATGTTATGGTTTATGCTTCATCAATGCCTTTGTCGGCCGGCAGACTGTCCTCAAAGGTGGCCCGGAGATAGTCCGGACCCTCCCGCCAAAGCCCGGTGGAATAATCGAAGAGCATGTCATATGCCGGTGAAACGGCAAATTGAAAAAAGATCTTATCGAAGGGAATGCCGGTATCCCTGCTGTAATCCTCCAGCATAGTGCGCATGACAGTGACGGCACAGACCTCACGCAGCTGATCATTAAGTTCGGATGGATTTGAAGTCATGGCGTAACACCTCGATTCTTGAGCATTGTTTCGACGTCATCCAATGCACACGCATAGCTGCTCAGGTGAAGGTAATCGTAGCAATCAGAGATAAAATCGAAGATCTTGTTATCCTGAAATATTTTTGCACATTCCTGAGGCGATAGTTTCCAGCGGGTCTGTGCCATACGAAAGACCCAGCACTGCATGTCTTCAATATCAATA
>CAVATZ010000101.1:0-4704 GCA_963591655.1 Clostridiales bacterium | reverse complement strand
CTCCTCTTCTTGTGTTTGTCTGCTCTCGGAGTCCGGACAATTGCCGCAGGAATATGGCCGGGGATGCCTTCCTATCGTAATGGTTAGACTGAAATTAGATTAATTTATGCCTTCTTTACCTCTACATTTCTTCGAGGCGGATTTACCCTTCTGAATTTAATGGCACGTTCTGGAGTTGTCGGCGGGCAGTCCTCATCAAAGGTGATGGGCATTTTTCTGGCTTTTGCGAGCTGTTCTCTTTCTTCCTTGGTAAAGGAAATTTCTCTCAACTGAGCTTCTGTAAAAAGATTAGTATTTACCATAATACATCCCCCTTTCAAAGTCTGTCGCAAATCTGGCTGAAATAAGTCTGGTAACGTCTACTTCTTTGCCGTCTTGCAATATCTTAATTCTATCGGTGTAAACTACAAACAAAATGTCATCAGGTTCCTCTGTCGTCAAGGGTGTTCCAATCACTGTGGCATCGAATGCAGTGGCTGCAGATGTATCACCTATTGTATCAAAGCGCTCTTCATCCTCGCTGTGTCGTTCATCGAAGAATTCTATTCTATCATAATCGAAGAAAACACGAGCAGCACTTCGAAAATCGATATGATGCTTCGTCATATTTTTCTGATTCTTAGCCTCATCATACTCAAAATGCATTCCCGCCATTTCAAATGTAACTGTAGCCAAAAAGCACCTCCGCTTCTGTCAGTAAGGTATACTTTCCCTTCGTTTTATCTTCAGTCTACCATAAACATCTGTTCATTTCAAGCTTTCGTCTGTGAACTTTTGGGGGGGATTTAGGTGCTTGGCGAAGTCGGCAACGTGGCACGGAGTGTCACGGCAGATGTCCCTCCGAGGAGGGATTCATCTCGAGCTTGAAGCTCTCGATGAACTCGCTTACGCGAGCAACTCCCCTTGAACAGGGGGGAGTTGTCGGTTCGTTTCGAGCTCTGCCTGATGCAGAGCTCTCCACTCGTGCCTTTCCAGACCGCTGCTGTCAGCTCTTTCCAGTTAGGACTTTTAAATAGCATAAAAACCATTGACGCGGTAGGAAATTGGTGGTAAAGTAAGGCAAATTCTAGTAGGTAAGTAGGAATTAGAGATTCCGGAGGAAGCGCACATGACGTTCACAGGCATCAGAAATGCAGAGTGTTGCTGTTGCTGTATGGGTAACCATAGGGCGTTTTTGATGTGCGGCTGAATTTCCCCGGAGCATAGAAAGCAGGATGCAGAGGACTCGCACATCGCGGGTCCTTTCTTTATACCCAATGCCGCCTGACGCGCGGACTTGTCTGCAGTCACCGAAAACCACGGAAAAGGAGCTAAAACCTTGGATTTTGCGTTTATACAACAATACCTTCCCATGTATGCGGAGGCGGCGAAGCTGACGCTGCTCATCGGCGTCCTGGGCATCGTGCTATCCCTGGCGGTGGGCGTGTTCTGCAGTGCCATTGAGTACTCCCGCATCCCGGTGCTGCGGCATCTCGTCTCGATTTATGTGGAGCTGAGCCGCAATACCCCGCTGCTGGTGCAGCTCTTCTTCCTCTACTTCGGCCTGCCGAAGCTGGGGATCCGCTGGTCCTCGGAGCTCTGCGGCGTCATCGGCCTGGCCTTTCTGGGCGGCTCTTACATGACCGAAACCTTCCGGGCGGGGCTGGAAACCGTAGAGCCCATTCAGAAGGAATCCGCCCTGAGCCTCGGCATGACACCCATCCAGACCATGTGGAATGTGATCCTGCCCCAGGCACTGGCGGTTTCCGTCCCTTCCCTGGTGGCCAACGTCATTTTCCTCCTGAAGGAAACTTCCGTCTTCAGCGGCATTGCCCTGGCGGATCTCATGTATGTGGCGAAGGACCTCATCGGTCTCTATTACAAGACACCGGAGGCCCTGGGCATGCTGGTGGCCGCTTATCTCGTCATTCTGCTTCCGATCTCCATTATCGGAACGCTGCTGGAAAGGAGGCTGCGCCATGCCGGCTTCGGTGCTTAATGTCTTCGCTGGCTTCGCAGCCAGCTGCCGCGGACTCGCTGTGAAGCTGCTGGCCGCCGCCACACCGGAGGCCATTGCTGCCGCCCAGGCTGCGACAAGCCAGGAAAAGGCCCCGGCCATTTCCATCCTGTTTAAGGGCAACAACTTCATCCGGCTCCTGGGCGGACTGTGGGTCACCATCCGCATTTCCCTCATCGCCGTGGCCATTTCCATTCCCTTGGGCATTCTCTTCGGTATGCTCATGACCCGGAAGAACCCGCTGATTAAGGCGGTGAGCCGGGTGTATCTGGATTTCATCCGCATTATGCCGCAGCTGGTGCTGCTGTTCATTGTCTACTTCGGTACCACGCGGGCCTTCGGCATTAACCTGTCCGGCGAGCTGAGTGCGGTGATCGTCTTCGTGCTGTGGGGAACGGCGGAGATGGGCGACCTGGTCAGAGGCGCCCTCATCAGCATCCCGAAGCACCAGTATGAAAGTGCAGCGGCCCTGGGTATGACACCCCTGCAGACCAGCATTTACGTGGTCATTCCGCAGACCCTGCGGCGGCTGATCCCGCTGGCCATCAACCTCATTACCCGTATGATCAAGACCACATCGCTCATTGTGCTGATCGGCGTGGTGGAGGTGCTGAAGACCGGACAGCAGATCATTGACGCCAACCGCTTTGAATATCCGACGGCGGCGCTGCCGATCTACGGTGTGGTGTTTTTCCTCTATTTCTTCTCCTGCTGGCCCATTTCGCTGCTGGCAAAATATCTGGAGAGGCGCTGGAAGAACTGAGAAAAGAGCAGCGGAAAAAAGAACACTGAATGAGTTTGGGAGGCACTATGGCTGAGGTACAGCTTTCAATCAAAGATTTACATAAATCCTACGGCGACCTGGATATCCTGAAGGGCATCAGCCTGGAGGTGAAGAAGGGAGAGGTCGTGGTGCTGCTGGGACCCTCCGGCTGCGGCAAGTCCACCTTGCTTCGCTGCATCAACGGACTGGAGGCCATCAACAGCGGCAGCATTTCCCTGGACGGAGAGGTGATCTCCGGGAAGCGCAGCGGGGAAATGTCTCAGTATCGGCAGAAGATCGGCATGGTTTTCCAGAGCTATGACCTGTTTCCGCATAAAAATATCATCGACAACATCACCATGGCACCCCAGAAGGTGCAGAAGCGGCCTAAGGCTGACGCCGAGAAGGAGGCGCGGGATCTGCTGGCCCGGGTAGGACTTCTGGACAAGGAGAAGGCATTTCCCCGCATGCTGTCCGGCGGACAGAAGCAGAGGGTGGCCATTGTCCGGGCTCTGGAGATGCACCCGGAGATGATGCTCTTCGATGAGGTCACTGCGGCACTGGATCCGGAAATGGTCCGGGAGGTGCTGGACGTCATGCTTGAGCTGGCGGAGCAGGGCCTGACCATGCTGATTGTTACCCATGAGATGGCCTTTGCCAGGGCCATTGCCGACCGCATCATCTTCCTGGATGAGGGTCATATCGTAGAGGAGGCCGCTCCCGAGGACTTTTTCGAGCATCCGAAGAGCGACCGGGCGAAGGAGTTCCTGGAGAACTTCGAATTCGTTGCCAGAAAGCGTAAGGGCAGCGACAACGAGGCCTGATCCTGCGGCTGCTGTCCGGAAAGCAGCCGGAGATCATGATATATTCATTCAGCACAAAAAAAGAGGAGAAAAATTATGAAAAAGAGCATTTTCGCAGCACTCACTGTATTTGCCGCCGCAGCCAGCCTGACAGCCTGCGGATCATCCGGCAGCACCAGCACAACGGCAGCTGCAGAGGCAGCCACCACAGCTGCTGCTGAGACAGAGGCCGACACGGAGGCAGGAACTGACGCCGCAGAGGAGACCACAGCCGCAGCCGGCACCTTCCGTACGCTCGATGAGATCAAGGAATCCGGCACGGTAAAGATCGGTGTCTTCTCCGACAAGGCCCCCTTCGGCTATGTGGATGACCAGGGTGAGTACCAGGGCTATGATGTTTACTATGCCCACAGAATCGGTGAGGATCTCGGTGTGGATGTAGAGTTCACCTCTCTCGATCCCGCTTCCCGCGTAGAGTATGTAGCTACCGGCAAGGTGGATATCGTTCTTGCCAACTTCACAGTGACTCCGGAGAGAGCGGAGCAGGTGGATTTCGCCCTTCCCTACATGAAGGTGGCACTGGGCGTGGTTTCCCCGGACGGCGCGGTGATCAGCTCCGTGGATGAGCTGGCAGGCAAGACCCTCATCGTGGCCAAGGGTACCACTGCAGAGACCTATTTCGAGAAGAACTATCCGGATGTGAAGCTGCAGAAGTATGATGCCTACGCTGACGCCTACAATGCGCTTCTGGATGGCAGAGGAGATGCTTTCTCTACGGACAACACAGAGGTGATCGCATGGGCCAAGGCGAACCCCGGCTTCACGGTAGGCATCGAGACACTGGGCGACTATGACACCATCGCTGCCGCTGTCGCAAAGGGCAACAGCACACTGCTGGATTTCCTGAACGATGAGATCGCAACGCTGGGTGAGGAGCAGTTCTTCCACAAGGATTACGATGAAACTCTGAAGGCTGTATACGGTGAGGACACCAACCCGGATTCCATGGTGGTTGAGTCCGGCGTAGTTGAGTAAGAGTGGAGAAGTTTGCATCAAGCAAACTTCGTAGCGAGCTGACGTGCATCGAAGATGCATGCTTGCCGAAGGCAAGTTCATCGAGAGCTACAAGCTCGAGATGAATC
>CAVATZ010000100.1:0-4976 GCA_963591655.1 Clostridiales bacterium | reverse complement strand
ACCGTTGGAACCCTGATGACGATGGAACTTGGAACCGTGTGCCATGGGTCCTCTGTGCTGGCCGTACTTCTTGATGGCGGACTGGAATCCCTTACCCTTGGAAATAGCGGTAACGTCGATCTTGTCGCCCTCAGCAAAGATGTCAGCCTTGATTTCATCCTGTACCTTGTACTCCTCAGCGTTCTCGAAACGGAACTCTCTCAGGAATCTCTTGTAGGAAACACCAGCCTTGTCGAACTGACCCTTAACCGGCTTGGAAACCAGCTTCTCTCTCTTGTCCTGGAAGCCAACCTGCACTGCCTTGTAACCGTCGTTCTCAACTGTCTTAACCTGTGTCACAACACAAGGGCCAGCCTGAAGTACAGTTACTGGAATCAACACGCCATCTTCGTTCCAGATCTGTGTCATTCCTACCTTTGTCGCTAAAATAGCCTTCTTCATGTGTTCTCCTTTCTACAGCGGATCCTTTCGGATCATACTAGAATCATTTCTTCTTCATCTTGATGTCAACGTAAACACCAGCGGGCATCTCCAGTCTCTGAAGCGCATCCATTGTCTTCTGGTTCGGTGCAATCACGTCGATCAATCTCTTGTGGGTTCTCTGCTCGAACTGCTCACGAGAGTCCTTGTACTTGTGAGTAGCTCTCAGGATGGTGATGATCTCCTTCTTAGTGGGAAGGGGTACCGGTCCTGAAACCTGGGATCCTGTCTTCTTGCAGCTCTCCACAATTTTTGCGGCTGATTCGTCCACGATTGAGTGGTCGTAAGCCTTGAGTGTGATTCTCATTACTTGACTTGCCATAAAAAAAGTCGCCTCCTATCGGAAATTTGACGATAAGTTGGTGACTGTACACGTAACCGTGCGTATCCCGTTGGAACCCGCACAAAATCCGTTTGCTGTGGAACGGACCTAAATTGTAGTACAGTGACCTGCCGTCAGTTTTGTTAACTTGACATTCGCTCCATGAAGTTCTCTCAGATGACTTATACTTGGTTGCCGGCTCTCAGACCGGGGCTTGGCTTTCGTACAGCTGAGCAATCTTTCATTTCAACGCTATCATGTCACAGCGAATATTAAGATAGCATAGCCCGGCGCCGATTTCAAGCGATTTCTTTCGTAAATTGTTTTTAATCAGGAACATTTCCACGCAATCGGGCGTTTCTTTTCCACCCAGCCGTGCGTGTCGCATCACCGTCGCCTATCTTACCCCAACTCCGCCGGAATTGCAAGACCTTTTTATATAGAAGGAAAATGTCTTCGGGCAATAAAAAAGAAGGCTTTGCTTACGCAAAGCCCTCTATACGCTCGTCTATTCTATATCCGTTGTCTGCGGGGACGTGAGCTCCAGGCTGGTGATGGAGCCGGATGTCAGAATGCCGCTGGCATCGGTGGAGAACTTGTTGCCGTCTCCGTCCTTCACGTTCTTCTTGCTCTTCATGACGCTGCCGGAGCTGTTCACCACATAGGTCTTGCCGCCGTAGGACACCGTCTGGTACTTCATATCGGAATCTGCCTTCTGGAGTTTTCCGTTGTAATACATGTAATTGTTCTTGATGCCGGTATAGCCCTTTCCGTTGTTGCTGAAGTAGCAGCTGATCTTGTCGCCGTCATCCTCCGTCAGGGTAACCTTGCCGGTACGCACGGAGCAGTCCGTCTTGGAGGTACCGCAGTAGTAATAGGCTGTCTCGGAGCTCTCACTTGTCGTACCGATCTGAATGCCGTAAACCGGATTGCCCTTTTCATTGAAGAGATACCGCTTGCCGTTGATCTTCTCTACATCGAACACATCGCTGCTGCCGGCTGCAGGATGACCGTTGGACTTGAAATAGAACCACTCCACATCTCCGGTGGAAAGGTCACTGCTGCTCTCATCATCATCCGGGCCCACGGTGCTGTACCAGGTATTGGAAAGGCGCTGTCCCATCTTGAAGCTGCCGACATTGGACTCCGCAAAATACATATAACCGGCAATCTCCGGGCTGCCGCTCTCGGTCTCCGCCCAGCCGGTGGCCATGCAGCCGTTCTCATCAAAGCCGTACACGATGCCGTCGATGGTCTTGGTGGTCACATAGTTTCCGTCGGAATGGAACTTCTCGCCGGTACGCTGATTGAAATAGAACCAGTAGGTATCCGCACTGGACTTTCCACTGGGGGTCAGATCCGCAGGCAGTGCCAGCTGCTTCCAGCCGGTCTTCATATCGCCGTTGGCGGGGTCACAGTAGTAATTGTCGCCGTCCACCCAGCCGGTCTGCATCACACCGCTGCCGTCGAAGTAGTAATACTTCTCGTTGATCTTCATCCAGCCGTCGGTCTTGATGGAGCCGTCATTGGTGGCATAGTACCAGGCGGTACTGCCGTTCACGTTGGCCTTGATCCAGGAATTGGTCACCACCGTACCATTGTCGTTCTGATATACGGAATTTCCTGCACTGTTGGTGGTCCAGCCTGCTGCCAGAGCAGGTACAGCACCCAGCACGGCCATGGCAGCCGCTGCCAGCAGACAGGTTCTAAGCTTTCTTCTCATGTAAAATCCTCCGGGCGCCCTTCGGCGCTGCTTCATTTTCTGCCTATAAATATATATGCTTGCACTTTTAAAAACAAGCGCTTTTCCCTTAATATGACGGAAAATCCATTACGATTTCCTTACCCCCCAGGGTAATGTTTTCAGCGAAGAGACAGTCGGCTGCTGGCACCGCAGGGCAGCACCAGACCGCTTCCCGTCACTGGAAGTCCTACCTCCTGAGACTCCACCACGCCGCCGAGCCGCGCACCGATGGCGGTTTCCAGCATATAGCTCATCACCGCCGGCTGCAGACCGGTGGTATAGGAATTCAGCAGAAAGAAAAGTGAATCCTTCGTGAGAAGCTTTCCGGCCAGCTGGATCAGCGGATACACCGCATCCTCAATCTTCCAGATCTCTCCCTTGGGTCCTCTGCCGTAGGAGGGCGGGTCCATGATCACCGCATCGTAGACATTGCCCCGGCGGAGCTCCCGCTCCACAAACTTCGTGCAGTCGTCCACCAGCCAGCGGATAGGCGCATCCCCCAGGCCCGAGCTCTGGGCATTCTCCTTGGCCCACTGCACCATGCCCTTGGAGGCATCCACATGGGTCACCTGGGCGCCGGCCTTTGCTGCTGCCAGTGTGGCACCGCCGGTATAGGCGAAAAGATTCAGCACCTTCACGGGACGATCCTCTCCGGCTGCCTGCCGCCGTGCCCGCTCTGCCAGGATCTTATCCGAAAACCAGTCCCAGTTGGCGGCCTGCTCCGGGAACAGACCCGTGTGCTTAAAGGCAAAGGGCTTCAAATGAAAGGTCAGGGTTCGCGCCTCTATGGGAAGGGCATCCAGCATGGGATAGGACGGCGCCGTGGGACGATAGGTCTGTGCCTTCGCCTCGTTGAACTGGCTCCCGCCGTTTCCGCCCAGGGTATAGGAGATGGTCCACTGCTTCGGGAGATCAAAAAACTCCCACTCTCCGCCGCCCTTCTGCGAGCGATGATAATGTCCGTTCAGCTTCTTCCAGCCCGGGTGCTGAAATCCGGTGTTCCAGATGACCTGCGGATCCGGCCGCCGCAGAAGATACTTTCCCCAGCGCTCCAGCTTATCTCCTCCGGAGGTATCCAGAACCTCATAATCCTTCCAATGATCTGCAATAAACATGCTTTTTCTTCCTTATATAGATGATGATGTAGGGCAAAAGGCCCAATGACGCTCTTTAACCTTGTTATCATAACACAGAATCGTTCCCTTGGGAAACAGCATCTTATCGCCCGCCGCTGAGCACTCGATATCCGATCGGAAAAACGCGCCGCAGAAAGCGGCTCAGGCCATGGGTCAGCAGCAGGGAAAGCACCGGTGCCAGCGCATAAAACAGCAGGCCGAGTCCCGCCGGATGAGAAGCCATCATCCCCCGTTCCAGAAGCCGCGACAGGATGTGCCGCAGAAGACGAACGATGGGATAATGCAGGGCATAGAGCAGAAAGCTTTCCCGCATCCACGGCCGGGGTGTCGGCAGCGGCAGACAGGCCAATGCGAACCAGAAAAGCTGTGCCAGAGAGGCACGGTAAAGCACGGTACTCAGCACCAGCGGCCGCACTGCTGCCGCTGCAAAGCACCGGGAACGCCAGACCGCGCAAAAAA
This sequence comes from Clostridiales bacterium, assembly GCA_963591655.1. Classification (GTDB taxonomy): domain Bacteria; phylum Bacillota; class Clostridia; order Lachnospirales; family Lachnospiraceae; genus Oribacterium. The sequence goes on along the minus strand of CAVATZ010000100.1, from coordinate 835 downwards.
GCACCGCCGCCAGAAAGCCCGAGGCGCAAAGCAGCGCCTTCCACGACTTACTCCGCAGCACCCGGCCCTCCGGGCCGAAGGCATTGTCCTCTGTATACAGTATGCTTTCAAAGTACAAGCGCCCGTGCCGCGCCCAGCAGGCCCCCAGAAGGTAATAGAAAAGAGCATCCTCATTGACGAAGGGAAGGTCGATCTGAAAATAAATGAGCAGCAGCACCGCGCCCAAACTCACCGCACCGCACCAAGGCTGCGTTGTCAGAAAATAAAGCACCGGTGCCAGCAGCGTCAGCAAAATCAGCTGCCAGAGGTACCAGAAAACGGGATTAAAGCGGTACTGCAGCACACCGGCCGCCAATGTCGGCAGGCTGAGACTTGCCCGGCCGCACAGGGCATACAGCAGATAATACAGAAAATTCCAGACACAGTAGGGGATCAGCAGGGAAAAAATCCGCCGCCGCCACTTCCCGGGAATCCCGGAAAGAGAAGGCAGGGTCCGATAAAAGAGATAGGCGCTCAGTAAAAAAAAGCCGGGAACCGCCGCCTGGCCCAGTGTATTGGAGAAGAAATTCTGTATACAAGCCGGGAGCGATGCGCCGCCGAGACGCACCAGCTCCGCCAGTGCATTGTCATCTGCTGCGAGGTTCACCCCGTGGAGCAGCACCACCAGCAGTGAGAGGAAAAAGCTGTAAAATGTCACCTGTTTTGAAAATCGATTCATACCTTCCTCCGCTCAGCCCGATGGATAAGAAAAGACGCCGTCTCAAGACAGCGCCTTTCATATGTTATCTGTTTTTCACTGCGGCTCAGTCCAGATCCAGGCTAAGCTGTGCATTGT
>CAVATZ010000099.1:0-5374 GCA_963591655.1 Clostridiales bacterium | reverse complement strand
ACCAGCCGTCGAAGATGGCGGTCTTGTCCTCGTTCTGGTTGAGCTGGTAGTTGATATCCTGAAACTGCACGGTTTTCGTGTAGTAATTGTCCGTCACGCGGCACACGCCGTCGGGGAACATCCGCTGAAAGGGGATACTGTCCTGCGCGGACTTCTTTCGCTTATCCTGACGCTTGGCTCTTGTGATCGTCGCGTCGATCTGCTTTCGCTCGGCTCGCGTGAGCTTTCTTGCGGTGGTTTTGTTTGTGGACAATCGCGTAGACCTCCTTATCCAAAATATCCTGCCGGTTCAGCAGGTCGTAGAAATTGTTCGTCCTGTACGGGCGCTGCCTGGGGCGCAGGAAGCACACCTGCACGATGTTGCGGATGATCTTCTCCAGCGGCTGACCGTTCTTTTCGTACATGGCCAGCAGGAAAAACGGGAGCATGACCAGGATCATGCAGATGGCCGCCGTGCTGCTGCCGGCGCTGCCCTTGAGCAGAAAGAAAAGCGGCACGCCGATGAGCGCGCCGCCGCCAAAGCACAGGAGCTGCCGTTTTGTTAAATTGAACATGACCTTGGTTTTCACCGCGTTCAAGTCCTTGGGTACGGGGACGTATGCCAAATTTCATCACCTCCGTCAGTGGGCATTGAATACGCTGCGGGCGAGAGAGCTGGTCTTAAACAGCGAAAAGCACAGCAGCACCGTATATCCCATACACGTCCATATGGCCGCCGTGATGCTGGTCTCCACCACGATGTTCTGAATCAGCACCGCGTAGATCGCCACGCAGACGATGATGAGGAAGCCCTGAAAGCCGAGGGCAAACAGGCTTCTGAGGTAGTTCTGACCCATCTGCCCCCACTCCCGGTTGACCATGGTCGCCATGGGGATGGGCGCTATGGAGGTCACGCAGTATATCTCGATCATTCTGCCATAGCAGATGAGGAAGATGCAGATGGTCAGCGCCCACATGGAGATGCCCACGATAAAGGACTCCAGCCATATTCCCAGCAGCGACCAGACCTCCATCTCCATGAGCCTTGCTTCAAATTCCGCGATGTGGTCAGAGAGCGTCAGGGAGGTGTCCGATATGATGATGCCCGACGCGCTGTTTACAACGCTCTGGGCAACGTCGAACACGCCCATGACGATGTTCCAGGTATTGGTGACGATGAGCACGGCGCAGGCGGTCTTGAATATCCACTTGAAGAACATCCAGGTATCCACGTCGTGCATGTTGTTCTTTTCCGTAATGAGCTGAATGAGCTCCAGCGTCATGACAAAGGCGAGGATCACGCCGGCGATGGGCAAGATCACATTGTCCGACAGCGTTCGGATCATGCCGTAGATGCCGCTGTTCCAGCCCTGGGGCGTAGCGCCCACCTGTCCGGCGATGCCCGCCACGCGGTTGTTCACGTTGTCAAACAGTCCGTTCACGTTGTCCATGATGCCGCTGACCAGCAGCTCCTTCAGCCATTCGGTGAATTTCTGCCATATCAAATCCAATGGGCTTTACCCTCCTTTCCCGCAGCGCCCGCCCCGAAGGGCGGACGCCGCGAAGGATTCGTGCGGGCGATTAACCGAACAGACCGGACAGCAGCGGCACGAGGGTAATGCCGATGAGCGCCACGCCGCCGCCCGCCATGAGCTGTTTCATGCCCTGTGATTTTGCTGTTGTTAGATAAGGAAGCAATAGAAGTGTAAAAAATTTTGCCGTTACCGTCCGGCGCTTGCGCACTGCGCCGGACAGGTCGGGCTTATTCGTCGGGCAAGTCCACCTTGCCGACAAAGGAGTAGTAGATTTCAATTTCCTGTCTGCGGTGCTTGTTCTCATCGTAGCTGCACTCATGCACCACGATCTTCTCGATAAACTCCCGCAGCAGGGTAGGGGTCAGCTCCTCAAAGCTGATGTGCCTGCGGACGATGTTCATAAAACGCTCCGCATTGACTGACGCTTCCTGCGCCTTGGAAAGCTCCGCTTGCAGCTCGGCGGCGTGTTCCCTGACCTGCCGCTGCTCGGCTTCATAGTCGGCGGAAAGCTCTGAAAAGCGTTCGTCGGAGATGCGTCCGGCTACGCTGTCCTCATACAGCCGCTTGAAGATGGCGGACAGCTCCCCGATGCGCTTCTCGGCGGCTTCCAGCTCTCTTTTCTTTGCGGCGTTCCTGCGCTTGCCGCCGTCCTCGTTCTGCTCGATCAGCAGCTTCATAAACTGCTTTTCGTGCTTGGCGGCGTAGGCGGTGATTTTTTTGAGGTTGGCGGTCACGCCTGCGGTCAGAAGGTCGGTGCGGATAAAGTGCGCCGTGCAGTCATGGGTGCGCTTCTTGTAGTTGCCGCAGATATAGCAGTCCTGCTTCCGGGTCTTGTTCTCATACCGCTGCTGGTAGAGGACGCTGCCGCAGTCGGCGCAGAACAGCAGACCGGAGAACAAGCCCACCTCATCATAGCGGTTTGGACGCTTGCGCTGCTTGCGCAGCTCCTGCACACGCTCCCATGTATCGGGGTCGATGATGGGCTCGTGGGCGTTCTCGAAAATCACCTGCTTTTCTTCCGGGTTCTCCACGCTGGATTTGACCTTGTAGGACACCTTCTCCGTCTTGAAGTTGACCAGATGCCCCAGATACTCCTTGCGTTCCAGGATATGGACGATAGTATTGGTCGCCCACTTGCACTCATAGCCGGGGTGGTAGCGGCGGGTGCTGCCCGTCCTGCGGTATTCCAGCGTACCCGGCGTGGGAACGCCCTGCTCCGTCAGCACACGGGCAATCTTGGAGGGACCGTTCCCGGCAAGGCAGAGGTCATAGATTTGTTTGACTACGGGAGCGGCTTCCTCGTCCACGATGAAGCGCTCGTCCTCGCCCATGAGGTAGCCGTACACGGGCTGGGTCGTCGTGGGTTTGCCGCTCATGCCCTTTGCCCGCTTGACCGCCTTGATCTTTTTGCTCGTATCTCTCACCATCCATTCGTTAAATAAATTCTTTAGCGGCGTTAGGTCGTTCTCGCCCTGTGCGCTGTCTACTCCGTCGTTGATGGCGATGAAGCGCACGCCCTTCTTCGGGAAGGTGATCTCGGTGAACATGCCGACCTGCAAGTAGTTTCTGCCCATTCTCGACAGGTCTTTGGTGATCACGCATTTGACCTCTCCGCTTTCCACGCAGTCCATCATCTCCATGAAGCCGGGTCTTTGAAAATTCGCCCCGCTCCATCCGTCATCCACGAAAAAGCGGCAGTTCAAAAATCCATTATCCCGTGCAAAGGTTTCAAGGATGCGCTTTTGATTCTCAATGGACAGGCTCGGGCCTTGCTGTTCATCGTCCTTGCTCAATCTTGCGTAAAGGGCAGTAACAGGGGTAGTGTAGGTGGCTTGTCTTAACATAAAATCCTCCGTTTCCGACAGCCGCCCCGCGATTCCGTATGAATATCATACCACACGGGGCGGCGGCCTGTATAGCGGGTAATTGTAAATTTCGCTTCTTTACGACCCGTCATTATGACGATTTTTCCAATGCGGGCTTATCGTCTGCTCGGATGGCGGCCTCTGCTGCCAGCACCCTCATCATCTTGTCGGCTGCGGTGGCGGCAGCGTCCTTCTTGAAGTAGCCGGACACCACAAGGACTGTGTTGCCCATGCGGACCTCGGTCACACAGTCCGGGCGGCGGGGTTCGTTGTTCCTGCTCTCGTTCATCGGCGCTCCTTTCCTTCCATCAGCGTTTTCAGCTTGTCCATTTTCTGCGCGGCGTTTTCCCTGCGGAAGTTCTCGCCCGATACGCAGACGGGGCAGCACATTTCCAGCAGCCTGTCATAGATGCGGGCGTGGGGCGTGTCCTGCGGGTTTTGCAGCTCGGCAAGGCTCAAATTGGTGGTCACGATCAAAGGCTTGCCGCTGCGGCAGCGGCTGTCAATGACGTTGTAGACCTGTTCCAGCCCGTATTCCGTGCCGCGCTCCATGCCGAAGTCGTCAATGATCAGCAGCGGGTAGCGGCAAAGGCGGGAAATGTACTCGTTTCTTCCCTCAATGCGGCTGTTCAGGTCGTTCAGCACGGCGGCAAAGTTGGTCATGCGGACGGGGATCTCCTGTTCCATGAGTGCGTTGGCGATACAGGCGGCAAGGTAGCTCTTGCCCGTGCCGACGCTGCCCCAGAACAGATAGCCGATGTTCTCATCCCGCATGGCTTCCCAGTTGTCCGCATAGAATCGGGCCTTGTCCATCTGCGGATTTCTGCCGTTGTCGTTTTCAAACGTCCATTTCCGTATTTTCGGGTCAGTAAAGCCCTTCTGCTTCAACTCGTCCACGGTTTGAAGGTGCTTTCTGCGCTGCTCGGCGGCTTCACGCTCCAAACGCTTCGCCCGCTGGCAGTCGCACTCCGACGGGCGCTTGTCATGCCCGGTCAATGCCCTCGTTTCCTCCGTGTGGTAGGCTTCCTTCGGGGTACGGCACTTGCCGCAGTACAGCAGCCCGTCCTCTCCGGTGTAGTCCTCCGGTTCCGGCGTGACCGTCGTCAGTTTCGTAAAAACAGCTTCCAGTTCGTTTTTCATAAGCTCTCTCCCTCTTTGTAGGTGTAGTCCGGTATGCCCTGCTTCGGGGCAGCCTTCGCGGTATCGTCTGCCGCCCAGCGCAGGATGGTGGCGGCGTGGTTCTGGTATTTCTTCCCGGTGGACGCGATATAGCCGGAAAGACGGTCGATGTAATACTCCCATTTTTCGGGGATTTCCTCTTTCAGCTCCGCAAGCTCGGAATCCGTCAGGAAAACATTCTGATACTTTCCGAACACGGCGGGCGCGGACTGTCCTTCCTCTCGCTCTCTCTCTTTCTCTAACTCTATCTCTATCTCTTTCTCTATCTCTGGTGGACGAATGTCGGACAAATGTCCGACGTTTGTCCGCTGCGGCAGCAAAGCCCGGTTTTCCCGCCTTGCCGCCCGCTTCCGCTCCCCCTCGGTGGAGGACTGGCCGATCATCAGCTCAATATCGGTCATGTAGAGCAATCCGCCGTCAAGCTGCTCCACAAGCCCCAGTTGCAGAAAAACCTTGATCGCCCGTTCCACCGTGCCGATCTGGTGGCGGGTGAGGGTGGCGATCATCTGCGCCGTGTAGGGGATATGCTCGTCAAGCTGCAATTTGCCGCCGTTTTTCAGGGATTTCAGGTACAGCTTCATCAGGATATTCGAGAACAATATCCCGTCCGGCATACTTTCCAGCAGCACGATGGAATCCCCGTCGAAAAAGCTCTCTTTCAGCTTGAGGTAGTAATATTTGCGGTTATCTGCCATTGGCTCACGCTCCTTTGTGCGGGTTTCTCGGTATGCGTCGGGGTTGTCGTGAAACACGATACCCCTTTCCTCTGCACGGGGGGTACGCTGAAACACGGCAGCCCTTTGCCGTGGATGGGGG
>CAVATZ010000098.1:3368-5608 GCA_963591655.1 Clostridiales bacterium | reverse complement strand
GCGCTGACGATTTTGTCTACCGGCATACGTATATATACTCTGGGCGAAATGTCCAGACTGGATTTCAAGAGCCCCCGGCTGGCCATGCATCCCAGAGGGACAGGCCATACACATCCGCTTCTTCCTTGAGTCCCTCCTGGTCCGGCTCTCCGTCGGCATCGTAAATCCCCACGGTGCGGAAGCCGGCGGCCTTGGCGGTGCGGAGGGCATAGAGCGAGTCCTCGAACACCAGGGTTTCGGCGGGCGCTGTGCCGAGGCTTTCTGCTGCCGCAAGGTAGATCTCCGGCGTGTGCTTGCTGCTGCCCAGCTCGCCGGTGGTGAAGATCCGGCCTTCGAAGTAGTGAAGAACACCGTTCCGCTGAAGCGCCTTCTCCACAAATGCCCGGGGGCTGGAGGTGGCCAGCGCCACGGGAATGCCGTCCTCCGAAAGCGCACGCAGCAGCGCCGCGGCCCCGCTTTTCAGCCCGACGACATTAACATAAAAGTCTCGAAGCATTTCCTGCAGCGCACGCTGAAGCGCCTCCTCCGATTCCGGCAAAGCATACTCCCGCTTGAGACAGGCGGCACCCTGCTCGAGACTCATGGAAAACAGCCGGGTATCAAGATCCGGCGCAGCCGCGATTCCCCGCTTCTGAAGGCAACGGCTTCCCAAATGCTTCCATATAAAGAGCGAGTCCAGCAGCACCCCGTCGGCATCGAAAATTGCGCCGCGGATCGGCGTCGGCTCCGTCATGCTGTCACCAGCGTCCCGGCAACCGTCTTCAGCGCTGCTGCCGCTCGGCGGACATCCTTCTGCCCGTAAATAGCGCTCACCACCGCAATGCCGCGGATGCCGCTGCCCCGGAGCAGCGCCGCATTTTCCATGCCAATGCCGCCGATGGCCACAACCGGGATGGAAACCGCCGCGCAGATCTCCCGCAGTGTCTGATGGTCAATGACGCTGGTGTCGCTTTTCGTGCCGGTGGGGAACACGGCCCCCACGCCGAGGTAATTCGCGCCCCGCTGCTCCGCCAGTACCGCCTGCGCCACGGTTTTCGCGGTGACACCGATGATCTTATCCGGCCCCAGCTTCGCCCGGACATCCCCGGCCTCCATGTCGCTCTGCCCCACGTGCACGCCGTCCGCGCCGACAGCGAGGCAAATGTCTACCCGGTCGTTGATGAGGAAGGGGACCCGGAATTCCCGGCAGAGCTGCCGAAGTTTCACAGCCTCCTCCAGAAACTGCACGTCATCGAGCTGCTTTTCCCGCAGCTGCACCATGGTGACGCCGCCCTCCAGGCTTTCCCGCACCACCGCCGGCAGCGTCCGATCCCCGAGCCAATGCCGGTCCGTGACCCCGTATAAGAGAAGATTTTTTTCATCGAAGTTCATAGCTTGCCCCCTGATCCAAGGTTTCCCCATCCATATGATAAATCGCGTCAATGATGCGGTTCCGGTACGTCACATTGCCGTCCCCGGGCTGCAGCCTTTCCCAGGCGAGCTCTCCCGCAAGCCCCATGGCACAAACCGCCGCTGCGGCCGCTTCCAGGGGCTGTGCCGGATTTGCCGCTGCAAAGGCCGTGAGGATGCCGGAAAGCTGACAGCCGGTGCCGGTGATGCGGCGCATTTCGGGCCGTCCGTTCCGGATCACATAACAGCTGCTGCCGTCACTCACCAGATCCACCGCCCCGGTGAGCACCGCGATGACGCCGTGCGCCCCGGCAAATTCCTTCGCGAAGGACACCGCCGCGTCCAGGTTCTCCGGCGTTATCGCATCCCCGGCTGCCGCGTCCACACCATGACTGCCGCCCCGCCCCCGGGCCAATGTCTTCAGCTCGGAGACATTGCCCCGGACCAAAGTAAGGGGAAAAGCGGCCATCAGCGCCTGCGCAGCGTTCTGCCGGAAGGCCGAGGCACCGACCCCCACCGGATCCAGAAGGATCACATGCTGCTGCCGCGCCGCCTCCCGCCCTGCCGCCAGCATTGCCTCGATGCGGCGGGGATTCGGCGTTCCCAGATTCAGGCAAAGGCCGGCGGTATGGGCCGTGATCTCCCCCACCTCCTCCGGTGCATCCGCCATGATGGGACTGGCACCGCAGGCCAGCAGAACATTGGCCACATCGTTGGCCGTCACATAATTGGTGATGCAGTGGATCAGCGGTGCCGACCGCCGCAGATTGTCAAGACAGGTTCCCAGCATATACGCCTCCCGATGTTTTTTCCTATTATACAAAAAGGGCTTTGCTTTCGCAAAGCCCTCT
>CAVATZ010000098.1:0-3318 GCA_963591655.1 Clostridiales bacterium | reverse complement strand
TCCTCAATGTTCCGGCGGATGCCGTCGCAGCACTGGTGGAAGCGCGCCTTTTCCTCCGCGGTGAGGGGAAGCTCGATGACCTCCTCTGCACCGTTCCGGCCGATGCGGGCGGGCACACCGGCGAAGAGTCCCGTCTCGCCGTACTCGCCGTTCAGCTCCACACTGGCGGGCACGATGGCCTTCTCATCGAAGCGGATCAGCTTCACCAGCTTCGCCGCCGTCATGGCGATGGCATACTCGGTGCAGTACTTGCCGTTGTAGGTGGTCCAGCCGCCCTCCCGGGCACTATCTTCAATCGCCTGCGGATCGAAGCCCGGATCACCGGCCGGCCGGTAGCCGCCCAGGCTGTAGCAGGACCAAGGGCTCATCTGCTCATTGCCGTGCTCGCCGATCATGTAGGCCGTGATGGACTTGGCATCCACCCCCGTCACCTCCTGCAGCCGGTACTTCAGCCGCGCCGTATCGAGTCCCGTGCCGGTGCCCAGCACATGTCCCTTCGGCAGTCCCAGAATGTCGTTCAGCCACTTGGTGATGACGTCGCAGGGGTTCGAAATGTTCACCAGCACACCCTGAAAGCCGCTGGCCTTCAGCCGCTCCGCATAACCGTGGATGGCATGCATGTTAAAGGTCATTTCCGTGAGTCTCGTGTGCGTGTCCTTCAGCGCGATGATGTCGCCCACGCAGTTCACGATCACGTCCCGGTCGCCCAGGTCCTCGATCTCCCCCAGCTCAATCTTCACCCGATGGGGCAGAAATTCCGTGCAATCCAGCACGTCCTGTCTCTCGGAGGCCGCCTTTGTCCGCTTCTCCGGCAGGTCCACCAGGATAATGTCTTCGGCCAGGCCCTGCGTGGCAACCGCATGGAGCACATGGGCGCCCACATGTCCGAGACCAATGATACCAAGCTTGAAATCACGCATTTTCATTTCCTCCTCTTATCTTATCCGGCAAAGCCCTCTGTCAGCCACCAGTAGGCGTAGGCCGCATAGGCTGCGCTGCCGATGGGAATGGCCGCCTCGTCTACATTAAAATGACTGGTATGATAGGCATTTTCTGTTCCCGGCACCGCCGGATTTCCGGTGCCGAGGTACACGTAAACTCCGGGGAGCTCCGCCTGATAGTCGGAGAAATCATCCCCGGAAAGATAGAGCTCCCGGTCGGTACAGATCTGCTCCCTTCCGACCAGCTCCGCCAGCACGTCCTGCACCTCCCGGGTGGTTTCCGGCGGATTCACCAGGGGCAGCGCGAAGTCCTCCCAGAGGGTCTCTGCGGTACCGCCGTAGAGGGCCGCCGTGCTCTCGGCCACGCGGGTCACCAGGGCATTGATCCTTTGCCGATTCTCCGCTGAGATGTTCCGGGTGGTACCCTCCAGCACCGCCTCCTCTGCGACGATGTTGTAGCTGTCGCCGGCGGTGAACTTCCCGATGCCGATGATCACCGGCTCCACCGGGGAGCTCATGCGGGTCACAAGGGCCTGCACCGCCACCACGATCTGGCTGCCGATATAGAGCGCATCCACGCCCTCATTGGGCTTGCAGACATGGGAGGCCTTCCCCCGGATCCGGATGGTGAAATGATCCACACTGGCATTGTTGATGCCCGGCTTCACGCCGAGGACGCCGGTATGCAGGTCCGGTGCTGTATGAATACCGAACACCCGCTGGGCTCTGCCCAGGGTCTTCTCCTTCACACCCTCACGACAGAAGCGCTTCGCGCCGGCACCGATTTCCTCCGCCGGCTGGAAGAGAAAACGCACCGTGCCGGAAAGCTCGTGCCGCCGGGCGGCGAGGATTCGGGCGGCCCCCAGGAGGGCTGCCGTATGCACATCGTGGCCGCAGGCATGCATTCTGCCCGGTTCCAGAGAGCGGTATCCGACAACATTATCCTCCGACATCGGGAGCGCGTCAATATCCGCCCGCAACGCAATTTCGGCTTTTCCCGGCTGATTTCCGTGCAATATGCCGATGACACCGGTTTCAGAAACCCGGAAGCAGTCGATGTCCAGCTTCCGAAGCTCCTCCTCGATGCGGTCCGAGGTGCGGTGCTCCTGAAAGGCGATCTCCGGGTGCTGATGAAAGTCCCGGCGCAGGGCACGGACATAGTCCAGATCCTGCTCTGCCGCCGCCCGGATTTCCCTTAGCTTCTCCTGATTCATTTCGTCATTTTCCTTCGGATGTCCTGGAGGCGATCCAGGGCCGCCTGCAGCGTCTCGTCCTTCTTCGCAAAGTGGAAGCGGATCAGATGGTTTACATTCTCATGGAAGAAGCTGGAGCCGGGCACAGCACCCACGCCCACCTTCTCCGCGAGCTGATAGCAGAAGTCGAGGTCGCTCTCATAGCCCCACTCGGAGATGTCCATCAGCACGTAATAAGCGCCCTGGGGCTTCGTGAACTGCAGTCCTGCCGCCGCGAGGCCGTCACAGAAGAGGTCACGCTTGTGGGTATACTTCTCCCGCAGGTCATCATAGTAGTCCTGGCCGAAGCGAAGGCCGGTCACCACCGCCTCCTGTAGGGGAGCCGCCGCGCCGACGGTCAGGAAGTCATGGACCTTCCGGATCCGGTCGGTGATCTCCGGCGGAGCAATGGTATAGCCCAGACGCCAGCCGGTGATGGAATAGGTCTTGGACAGGGAGCCGGTGGCGATGGTGCGCTCCCGCATGCCCGGAAGGGAAGCCATGTACACCATCTGATTGGGCGCATAAATGATGTGCTCATAGACCTCGTCCGTCACGACGTAGGCATCGTAGCGAATGGCGATATCCGCGATGAGCTTCATTTCCTCCAATGTAAATACCTTGCCGCTCGGGTTGGAGGGGTTGCAGAGCACCAGGGCCTTCGCGCCGTCCTTGAAGGCCTGCTCCAGCACCTCGGGATCGAAGTGGAAGTCGGGCGGCACCAGGGGCACGTAAATGGGCTCTGCGCCGGAAAGGATGGCATCTGCGCCGTAGTTCTCATAGAAGGGGGAGAAGATCGCCACCTTGTCGCCGGGATTCACCACCGTCATCATGGCCGCCATCATGGCCTCGGTGCCGCCGCAGGTGATGACCACCTCGGTGTTCGGGTCAATGTCGATGCCCATGAGCTTCGACTGCTTCTCTGCCAGGGCCTCCCGGGTATTCTGGGCGCCCCAGGTGATGGAATACTGGTGGAAGTCCTCATCGGCCACCTGCTTCAGACGGTCCAGAATGGGCTGGGGCGGTGCAAAGTCCGGGAAGCCCTGGGACAGGTTAATGGCGTCGTATTTGGCGGACACCCGGGTCATTCTCCGGATGACGGAATCTGTGAAATTGGCGGTTCTCGTTGAAAGCTCTCGCATCTC
>CAVATZ010000097.1:0-5828 GCA_963591655.1 Clostridiales bacterium | reverse complement strand
ACACTATTCAGCCAGAATTCTTTATCCTCCTGAAGCTTGTCATTGAACGCATAGTTCAATCAGCTGCCTGGTCAATGCTTTCTCCTTCTGTACTCGTTACGCGAGCACGCGGTGTCGCTTAATAATGCATATATAGCCCAAACACCTCGCTGAGCGAGCCAATGACGGCGACGTCGGAATCCGAGTTGAGCTGTACCTGGATGGGCTCCTTGTTGATGACGATGAGGTGCTTACCGCGGAAGTAGCGGATGTAGCTCGCGGCGGGGTATACCGACAAGGATGTGCCGCCGACGATGAGGCAGTCTGCCTGACTGATGGCGGCGATGGATTTTCGTACCGCCTCCTCCGGCAGACCCTCGCCGTACAGGGTAACCTCCGGCCGGATCATGCCGCCGCAGGTGCAGTGCGGAATCCGTTCCTTGCTTTCAAAAAGGCAGTCCGCAGGATAGGGCTTACGGCAGCGCTCGCAGTAGTTCCGTTCCGTGGTGCCGTGAATCTCCAGCACATTGCGGCTGCCCGCCTTCTGGTGCAGCCCGTCGATGTTCTGGGTGACAATGGCCTTCAGCTTCCCGTCCGCCTCCATTTTCGCCAGCGCCCGGTGCGTGATGTTGGGCTGGATTTTCCGAGTATCCATCTTCTGGCGATAGAACTCGAAGAACACCTCCGGATCATGGTGCAGGCAATCTGCGCTGAGAAGATATTCCGGTGAATACTTCTCAAACTGCACGTCATGCTGGTTGTACAGGCCGTCCTTGCTGCGGAAATCCGGGATGCCGCTGTCTGTGGAAACACCGGCACCGCCGAAAAAGACAACATTATCCGATTCCGCAAGATACCGCTTTACCTTCTCCAGATCCTTTTCGTTGATCATGATCTATCCCCTTTCCTACAATGCCAGCATTTCCGCCGCCTGCTGCTGCAGTGCGGACCGCTTGTCCCGGAGCAGCAGGAAGCGATTGAAATGATAGTAGTCCTCGTTGCCGCATTCCGTCACAAACTTGAGGCTGTAATATCCGGCGGAAAGCTCGGACAGGAAGATCACCAGCTCCTGTCCCTCGCCGAAGCTCCGGCTGATGAACTGCAGGGCATGGCTGAGATGCGCGCCGGTGTCTGCGATGGCCTGCTTCCGCTGCGTTTCCCGCTCCCGGAACCATTCCTTAATCCAGGCATAATCTGCCTCCGCACCCTGGCTGCCCTGCCTCTTCAGCGTCTCAGACAAGCTTTCCAGGAGCGAAAGCATTTTCCTGCTGCTCCGCTCCTCCTCGCGGCTGAGAAGCTGCGCCTCATGCGCCTTTTCCAGCTTTTCCAGTCCCTGTTTGCGACTCACCTCCAGAAGCTCTGCCGCTGTTCTGTCGGTTCCGGCAGTGCCGTCCAGGGCCTCCTTCAGACCCTTCAGCTCGTCGAAAAGCTTCCGCTGAATCGACAAATCTTCCGCATAGGCCCGGAATTCCTGGTTCAGCGCATCCACCAGCAGGCCCAGCAGGCTCAGCTTCTCATCGAAGGGTGCCTGCAGCAGAGAAACCGTATCCTCCGGGAACTGTCCCTCCAGAATTTCCGGAATACGATACTGCTTCTGGTACTTCTGGTACAACTCATAGTAGGCAGCAAAATCCCGGGCAATCTCCGGCGCCTCCAGATACTCCTGCACCAGCGCCTTCGTGACGGGCAGCTGCATTTCCTCATAAAGCTTCAAAATTCGGGACAGATCCTCCCAGCCCCGGGCCGTGACGAAGCTTTTCCCGCCCAGCTCCTGGTGAATCGAATAAAAGTTATCCTTCTTGATGTCCAGATAGGCAAGGATTGCCCCATGAACGCCGACTCTGTAGGCATATTCCTTCCAGACCGGAAAATCCTCCTGAATGTCCATACGCCGCACACGATCCAGTGTGACAATGTCGAAGTCCCGCACGGACTTGTTGTACTCCGGCGGGTTGCCTGCCGCCACGATAATGAAGCCCTCCGGAATGCGGTGACTGCCGAAGCTTTTGTACTGGAGGAACTGCAGCATGGTGGGTGCCAGGGTCTCGGAAACGCAGTTGATCTCGTCCAGAAAAAGGATGCCCTCCGAAATGCCGCTCCGCTCCACCTGCTCATACATGGCGGCGATGATCTCCGACATGGTGTATTCTGTCACAGAATACTCCCTGCCGCCGAAGCATTTCTTGCTGATATAGGGAAGGCCTATGGCAGACTGGCGGGTATGGTGGGTAATGGTATAGGCCACCAGATTGATGCCGAGCTCCTGCGCCGCCTGCTCCATGATGGCCGTTTTTCCAATGCCGGGCGGGCCGATGAGCAGAAGCGGCCTCTGCTTCTCAATGGGAATCCGGTAGGCCCCGGTTTCATCCTTCATGAGATATGCCCGCACCGTGTTGATAATTTCCGTTTTCGCTTCCTTGATGTTCATCTTTGCTTCTCTTCTCTGCTTCCTTACTTTATGTACAATTTCATCGCCCAGGACGGCGTCTTGTCATCTCCGCAGTCCTCATTGCCCCGATACACAAAGCCGGTGATGTAGTCTGTGGGGGTCTCCGGAAAGCGGCCGAAGCCGTCCGTAAAATACAAAAGACCCTTCAGCCGGGGAAGGGCCCCCGCCTCCCGCAGGGCCTGCACCCGGTCGAACACCGGGCGGAAATCCGTGCCGAAGCCGCCGGCAACATGAAACTGTCCGGAATAGCGCTGCATTTCCCGCGTATCGGAGATCCAGAGCTCCCGCTGCACCCGCTCGTCACATTCCAGAATCAGGATCTGTACCCGCGGGAAAAAACCCTTCTGATCCGACAGAAGGCCGGCTGTCTCATTGAGAAAACGCTGCACCAGTATGTCCCGGCAGGAAGCACTGGTGTCAATGGCGATCACCAGCTGCTCGATCTTCCGTGCCTCCGTGAATTCATTTTCCTCAATAAGCGGCATGTTTCCATAAAGTGAAAGGCCATAGCTGTAGTAACCGTAGTCAAAGGAATCCGGGTCTATGCGACTCTCCTCCCGCTCCATGGAAATGCGCCGGAGGAAGTCCCGATAGTCTGTTTTCCGCTGGTTCTGCAGGCGCAGAAGCCAGGAAAGTGACCCGCTCTCCTCGGACCGATCCCGGCCGAAGGTCTCCATTTCCGTTTCTGTGCGCTCCGCATTTTCCTTCCAGCGCTCATCCAGCGACCGACGGCTTGGAACGCCGCGCAGCTTCCTCTGCTTCGCCTCTGCCTTCGGCGCATCATGCTCATTCTCCGGTGCCGTCATATCCTCCGGGAGGTCCGGCGGTGTCGAATCGCCGGCATTATCCTCGCTATCCTCCGAAAGCGGTGCCCAGAAGGCATGGTCATCCCGCAGGAACTCCTGCTGCAGCCGCGCCATGGTGTCCGCATCCATGTTGTTTTCCAGGAAATACTGATACAGTCGTTCTGCGGTCAATACGCGAAGCTCTGCCTGCAGCCGCTGATACCATTCCTCGCGGAAGGCTCCCGGCGGACGGCGAATGATCTCATAGTCCATGGAATCCAGCACGGACTCGGTCTGAATGTCGCAGGCCAGATCCCACAGCGCAGGATCCCGGCCGTCTCCCGTAAACATATGCCGGAACAGGCAATGCAGCAGCATATGGAGATACAGGCGATCCAGCTTCTGGGGACTCTCCACAAAGAGCGCAAAGAGAAACTGGGGATTGAAATGAATGCTGCGGGCATCCGTACCGCAGCGCCGGGTATTGAGATCCATGGTATAGTCCAGACTGTCCAGCGCCCGCGCCATGAAATGCATGGAGAGATAAAGCTCCGTCCGGGTCTCGTTCAATATGCGTTTTCCGAATTCTTCCAGCTCAATTCTGCTTTTCATATTCTATAGCTCAAAGCTCTCCGGCTCTGCCTGCTGCGTCTGCGCTGTCCCGTTCATCAGCACAGCGGTGAGCTCTGTCAGCCTCCGCTCTGCACAATGCGGCAGCACTGCCTGAATCGCCGCTACGGACAGAAGCCTTTCCGCACAGAGAAACTGTATCGCCGCCATGCTCTCTCCCGGCTCCCGTCCGCCGGGATCCCGCTGCGCAAGCCAGCCCTCGGCAATCAGCTGCCGGAGGATGCCTTCACCCTCTGCCGCGATGTAGTCCCGGTAGCGGTCTGCTGCCTGCCCGGACAGATGATAGGGATAATGCAGGCGGTCCACAGCGATGTGCCTCGCCGAGCGGGGATCGTCATGCACAACGCGGGAAAACAAACGGTCATAGGCCCAGAAATCAATGCCGGCGCGGCTTACGGTCTGCCGGTATTCATAGCCGCTGCCCTCAATGCTCTCATGAATGGCCCGGGACATGGTATCCTCCAGAAAGTTGTCAAGATAAGGCGGAAAGGACAGCGTGCAGCAGCCATCCGGCAGGTAAATGCGGAAGCGCAGACGGCTGTCATTGTCCCCCAGTATTTCCTTGAGAAGCTGCAGTCTGCCGCTTTTCTCGCAGTGAAGCTCGATGAGGGACAGAGCACTGCACTGCTTGATCACCCCGTCATAGTAATCCTGCACCTGCTCTGTCAGGGAAAGATAGCGCAGCGCCGAACAGTTATAGAAGGCGAAGGGCCTGAGACTGTGCACGCTTTCCGGGATGAATACGCTGGCCAGCTGCCTCTCCCCGTCAAAGGCATGGGCAGCGATCTCCCGCACCGGAAGCATCCGGCCGTCCAGCGGTACGGATTCCGGAATGGAAAGCCGCTCCGGCAGCTCCCTTCCGCTGAGCAGCACAGCCGCCTCTTCTCCCCGCAGCACAGCCGCCTTATATTCAAGCTGCATTATACTCTGTCCTCCGTCTCCGCTGCTGTCAGCTCATCCAGCGTCCTGCCGTAAGCGCCCAGGAAGTCTGTGATAAACATCGTAAGCTCCGGCAGCTCCTTTTCCATTGCGGAAAGGGCCTGCCGGGTGCTCTCCTTCGCGCTGCGGAACTCCCGATTGCCGCTTTCTTCCTCTTCGATGCACTTGATATAGGCAGACAGCTTGTCCGCCGCCTTCACCAGCTTGCGAAGATACGCTTCCTCCGCATTGTCATTGCCGCAGAAAATCTCCCGATACACCGGCTGCAGATCCGTCGGCAGCTTCTGGAGCAGCTGCTCCTCCGCCACAGACTCCACGGAACGATAGGCCGTCCGCAGGGCATCGCTGCCGTACTTCACCGGCGTCGGCAGATCTCCTGTGATGATCTCCGCCGCATCGTGATAGAGACCGATGAGGGCTGCCTTCTCTGCATTCAGCTGCTTTCCGAGACGCACATTTCCCAGTGTGCAAAGAGCATGAGAAAGCATTGCCACCTCCAGCGAATGCTCACTGATATTTTCCGCCCGGCTGTTCCGCATCAGCGCCCAGCGTTCGATATACTTCATTCTGGAAACCGTCGCGAAAAACGAATAATCCATGTCTCACCTCTCATAGCGGATCTTCCGCATTCCTTCCTCTGTGAAGCCCGCCAGCATTTTCCGCCGTTCCATGGCCTGCAGCTGCTTCTCTTCCTCTTCCTTCAAGGAAAAATACTTCGAGATTCTCCCCTCTGTGATCCACCAGCTTTCGAAATCCGCCGGACTGTCCTGACTCTGGTGCAGCAGCATTTCTACCATAAGTGCCTTCTGCCGCTCCCGGAGCTCTGTGAGCTTCCGCTGCTCCAGCTCTTCCTCTGTAAACCGCATTTCTCGTTCCTCCATTGCCGTTCAGTATAGCATGGTTTCAACGCTTCGGCAGGGAAAATTTGTAATTGTTTAGCACCACCAGAAAAATCCATAAAGTGACGAGCTGAGTTTACTCAGCGAAGTACTTTTGTGATTTTTCTGGTGGCGGCCAAGGCGCGAAGCGCCTCTGAACCGCCACAT
>CAVATZ010000096.1:0-6283 GCA_963591655.1 Clostridiales bacterium | reverse complement strand
AAACGTGGCCGAAAGCCAAAGCCGAAGGATCCGGAAAACTTGAAACCGAAACGTCGGCGCGGTCGTCCGCGGAAAAATGCTAATCTCACCGCCGGACCGCTATAGTCCGGCGTATTGGGAAACTATTATTAAATGTAAAAAACTGATAAATACGTGTTTTTTCGACCAATAAGGCCTTTCGTGGCAACGAAATGGCAACAATTTTCATTATTCCGAAAATAAGAAAGAGCTATCTGATTCCATTAGGGAGTTGGGTAGCTCTTTTTCTTATTATACGCTTTCTCCTCATCCTGCTTCATGATAGCCGCATAGCGCAGCAGCTGTTTCAAAGAGGTGACATGCAGCTTGGAATAGATATTTCGGTTATGGAAGCGGATGGTGGATTCCTTCACGCCGGACAATTCCATGATCTCCTTTACACTTTTTCCCTGAAGATAGTAGTCAAAGACCTTCCGCTCGGTGCCGGTCAATGAATCGATGCCTGAGAGGAAGTTCTGGTAGTCCAGGGGATCCACTTCTGTCTTCCTTGAATAGGCCAGACGCTCGATCTGCTGGAGGTTCTCCTGCTGTTGGCTGTACATCTGTTTTAAAGAGGCCTGAGCAGTGGTATTTTCCGCTCTGGCCGTTTCAAGAGCAGCTTCACTGATGCGGTCCTGCTCTGCCAGAAAGGCAAACAGGTCATCGATTTCTGCAATGGACGTATCACCACTGTCATATTCCTTCTGGCGGATGCGTTCGAGTCCCTGCCGTACCGGGATCAGGTAGCGGTGGGAGAAATAGAGACAGCAGCTGACAGCGGCAAAAAGGGAAAGCAAAAGGAGCAGAAGGATCCGCAGTCCGTCTGTCACAGCCTGGGCGCGATAGTCTTCAAAGGGCGTCAAGACACTTAAGGAAAATGAAACATCTCCGGGACACAGGGTGACCGGTGTTATAACGCCGATATAAGAGGAATCCCCGTTTTGAAAACAGCTAAGGCCACTGCCGCAGCTTTTGACCCGGTAAGTACCAGTAGGAGCCAGATAATAACCGCCTGCAATGCCGGTGCTGAAACAGTCGTCGGCATCCTCCAGACCATGGCTTCCTCTGCTTAGACAGAAAAGAGCCCTGGAAAGGGAAGATGGCTGCTGAAATACGTGTTTAAAATAACTTTCGCTGATCTCAAGACCGCAGATACCGAAAAACTGTCCCTTTTCATCGGACAGCGGCAGTGCCAGGAGCATGACTCGCTCGGAGGTTCCGGGAAGAACAGTCATGTCGGTCAGATAGTAGCCGGAAAGCGGAGGCAGAGAGACCTTGCTTTTTATGATCTCGTAGTCGGGAAGCTGATCTGTATGAAATTCCAGCCGCCATTTTCGGTGCGGCATACAGTTTTTGCTCTTACCGAGCGCTGCAAGCCCGCGGTAAAGAAGGATACTGCTGTCAGAAGAGTCCAGAGAGCTTCGCTGCAGATATAGACCGGAACGGGAGACAGCGGCATCTGTGCCAGAGGGATTGACCTGTGCATCCAGAAGAATGAAAGCTCCGGTACAGTCGGATTCTAACAGTTTGTGCTTTAATGGGTCAAGAAGAGCTTCCTGTAAAGCGGCAAGATGGGTCTCGGAACCATTTAGCTGATCAAATTCCAGAGAGTTGTCCTCAAGATAGGAAGCAATGATGCGGTCAGAATCCTCAGCCAGCTGGATTCCCATAACAGCAAGTCCATTAAAATGATCGCTGATCTGCCGCTCAAATACCTGGGACTGGAAGTTCAAGGTTTCATAGAATTTCTGTTTCGTGCCGGTAAAGCCCATGATCAGAAAGACACCGGCAAAAAACAGGGCCAGAAGCAGGATCGTGAGGATGAACATATAACCGAAAAGCTTGTGGCGCAAGGTATGCCTTTTTAAGCCAAAGGATGAAAGATTTACCATAGGATCACCGCCTGCCGACCGATTGAAGCAGCTGCCAGGTCTCTTCAGTCAGATCATCGATATGTTCCCCCTGCTGGAAGCGTCCGGGCAGAGCGGTCTGCATCTCGCGTAAATCGTCATACAGGGCATTCACCCTTGCATAGTAGCCCGGAAAGGACGGTTCTTGGAGCATTTTCCCTGTGTTATGTACCGTCTCCAGTGCAGTGTACAGATTTTTATAGGCGTCAGAAGGAAAATTGTAATGAGAAATTTCCTCAAAGGAGCCTTTATTCACAGGAAAATAGCCGGTCTGGACACAGAAATCCAGATTCCGCTCGCTTTCCGTCAGCCAGCGGGCAAAAACAGAGGCGGCCTCCGCTTTCTGACTTGTGGTCTTATAAGCGCAAAGGCCTACACCTGCCTGGGTGGCAAGAAGCTCACTGCCTTCTGCTTTGGGGATCGGGAGCACCTGCAGCCCCATCGGCTCCGACGTATTGTCCGGGTATGTGACCATATCATTGTAATAAAGGATGGAAGCGGAGGAGCCGATCCCGGCGGCAACCTCTCCGGTCATGATCTGTGTATTGGAGTAAAGGTCGGAAACCACAATGTGCCCCTTGGCAAGGGAAGCGGCAAACGCCATCCAGGCATCCTTAAATATAGGATTGGAAAAGTCATACCATCCGTCATCCGTATAAATATTTTCAGCCCCTTTTTCAAACGCATTTAATTCCACACTGCGGATGGGGTAATCCAGAGCGCAGAAAGGCTTTCCGCCGGACCAGCTGTAATATTTTTCCGCAGTCTGAAAGAAGCCGTCCCAGGTGGAAAGGCTGTCATAGGTCACACCGGTATCCGCAGAGAAGCGGTCAAACACAGAACCGCATAGAAAAAGCATCTGGGTAGACTTTGAAACCGGGAATATATTCAGGGCATCCCCGTTCATTCCATCTTCCAGAAATTCAGGAATATACTGATCCAGCTCTTCACTTGAAAACAGGTCCTTCCAGTTGATCAGATTCTCCGGTCCGAGAGCAAGCGTATCACTTCTGTGACAGAAAAACAGATCCGGCATAGAGGGAACGCCAGGCTTTCCGCTCTGGGCATCCGACAGTTTGCCGCCGATCTGTACGGCATTTGACATAAGCGTCACATCGACGATAATGCCTTTTTCCTGTCCGACCGTCTGGTTAAATTCACTGACTAGCCGGTTCATGGGAGAGTCTGCCTGCTCACCGTATACATGCCATAAGGTGAGAGTCATCGGCTTTTTTGAGTCTAGCTCCGTCTTTTTTGAGCAGCCGGTAAGGCAGAAGACCAAAACTAGCAAAACAGATAAAAAATACAGGGATTTTTTCATAAATACCTCCCGGATATCAAATTTTTTTCACCCTATCCTATCAATTCGGGGGTTTTTGACGGGGACAAAATAGGGATAATCACTATAATGAATGGTGAGGACCCAAGGCGCTCACCCAATATCACAATAAAAAAACGTACTTGTATTCTACCATAGAAATATGGGGGGGGCAAGGCGTAAAGAGCAATTGGGAAAAAATTGAGAGAGGAGATGTTTCTATGAGCGGAGAATATCAGACCGGAGCCATCAACCCCTACGCACTGGCAGAGCTGGTGGCCGGGAAAGCGATCAAGTGGGAGAAATACCCGGATCAGACGCAGGTGCTTTGTGAGATCCTGAATATCTCACGGGCGGACCTGTTCGCTGCCGACAGCCCCATCCTGACGCCCTATACGCAGATTCTGCCGGACGGCATGGAGAAGGAGCTGACCTACGACGAGGCGAAGAAGCGGCTGGATGATTTCCTCGCCAGACGCACTACACGGCGGATCACCAAAAAGCCGCCCATGCGAAAGCTGCGGCTGAAAACCATCCGCCAGCGGGTGCCGGGCATCGTGTTGCCCATAAAGCCCAAACCGCTTCCGCCCCGCCCGAGGCCGCCGATTGGGATTGAAAGACCGCCCATCTCGCGCCCGGATCAGATCATACTGCCGGATGAGCCGTGGATGCCGGAGGGCTATGCGTGGCAGGATATGGGTGAATACTTCAAGGAAGTCCCGGAGTTTGACGACCCCGTGCAGGGCGCGTTGACTGACGGCTACTTCATCGCCACCCTGTCCGCTGTGGTATGGACACACCCCTACGCCATCGCCAATCTGGCAAAGGCGTCTGCCTACGGCAACGAGGACAGCCCCCTTCACCGCCTTACCTTCTACAAAGACGACAGGCCGGAAACGGTGGAGGTCTCGGAAAAGGTAGCCGTTCGGAGCAGCGGTGGCTACCAGTGGGCGTTCGCCAGATCCGGAGACGCGAAAGAAATCTGGCCCGCCGTTCTGGAAAAGGCATATGCCGTGTGGCGGACCAAAACGAAAACGGACCGTCCCGATATGCTGACGCTGGCGGACGGAGATCCAGGAGAAGCCTGCATGGCGCTGGTGGGCGGCAAATGCACCCGCTACGCCCATCAGGAGACGGAGGCCTTCCAGATAATGGAGAGCATCCGCAAGCACTGCACGGGCAGGCGGGCGGCCGATCCCATCTGCGCCCGCACACCGCGCAGGGCCGCCGAGGGCAGCGACTACGGTGCGGCGCAGCTTCTGCTGAACCAGACCTATACCGTGCTGGGCTGGGACCGGCACGGCAGCGCGGATTATGTGGTCCTCCGCAATCCTTGGGGCCGCTATGAGGCGGCGCTGGATGTAGTGAGCGGCACATGGGCCTGCGACGGCGATACCGCCCCGGCCAGAGTTCCCTATGGGAAAAACGGTGTCTTTGCGCTTCAGGCGGATACCTTTCACAAATATTTTTCGGAAACCTTCGTCGTGACGAACACGAAAGTCAAGTGACGGCGAAGCGGAGGGCGACACGCCATCTGTCCGGCTCCCGTGCGCCGGTACAACAAAGCACGGAACAAACTGATTCCTGAAAAGGAGGAGAAAGCAAATGAAAAAACGAATTTTAAGTCTCCTGCTCTGCCTCGTGATGGTGCTGGGACTGCTCCCCACCGCGGCCTTCGCGGCGGGAAGCAGTGCGACCACCGGCAGCGGAACAAAGGACGATCCATACTGTGTCTCGACCTACAATGAACTGAAGCAGCTTTTGGAGGCCAATTCCTCTTCCAACGATGTCTACATCAAGGTTACAGGCCCGAAAAATAGCACGCAAATTCTGACATATAATAGAGAGTATGGGTATTCTTCGGCCGCGATTAAGGTCTACGGCAAAAAGCACCTGGAGATTCCTAAAGATATAAAACTTGAATATCGCGCTGATCCTAACGCGAGTTTTGACAACAGGCTGAACCACTTTATATATATTCACAGAGATGCTGAACTTAACATCACCGGAGAAGGCTCCATCCATGTGAATTTCACCATGCAGGGCTATAACCATATAATTACAAGTTGCGGCAAACTGACGATCGACGGAAACGTTCTGTTTGATGGGCGGCAGACGTATTATGATAGCATGAACTACTGCATCCCAATTGAGGTAGATGATGGGCAAACCATCATCAATGGCGGAAGGTTTTATGCGTACGACAGCATAGGACCAGGCGCCAATGCAGGAACAGCGTCTGCGGTCTGGGTGGAAGGCGGATCTCTTGAAATCAACGGGGGTGAATTCCGAGCGTTTGGGGACCTTTCTTCAAGACCTGGCGCCTACGGTGAAAGAAGCGTTTGGCCCCTTTACGTCAACGCCGGTAAAAATGTCAATCTGAAGGGCGGAACCTTTGTAGAGGGCATGAGCATCTCTGGCGGCATCGCCAATGTGCTTGCGGATGGATACCAGCTCCTGAGTTGGAATGAAAACGGGGAAAATGCTCGCTTGCTGAGCAAAGATGAACTTACTGAAATTCAAGAGTTTGAAAATGAAGTCATCGTGATCCCCAAGGACGGCCTGAGCGGTGCGAATCTGACGCCGTATGGCGGCACAGCAATCTCCAGCCTCGGCAAGGCTACCATCACGCCGGGTGAGAGCAGCAGGACCTTCACCATCACCGCCACCGCCGAGGAATGGCTGAAAACCCTCGTGAAGGAGGGCCGCGCGGAGTATACCTTGACGGCGCTGATCTATAAGAATGGTGAGTCGCTTTATAAACCGAACTATGCCGTGGCTACCGAAGAGAACGGCGCTGACAGCGATGGTAATCCCTATATCCAGATCAAACTGAGAGACGCACCTGCAGCGGACGATGTCTATTACATTGCCGCTTTTGTAAAGCCAGTTGCGAGGGGCACCGAAAACCAGCTCTGCGATTCCGCCTACGGCTCCTGGACGCTGACGTCGAAGGAGTCACGTACATTCATCTCCACAGTCGATTTTAAGACCGAGACTGTGATTGGTGAAGCAGGCAAGCTGATTTTTACGGCTA
>CAVATZ010000095.1:0-6332 GCA_963591655.1 Clostridiales bacterium | reverse complement strand
GCCAAACCATTACAGTATACACGCCCTCCGCCGTTTTTTCCATAGTCAGCTTTCCCTCAGGATAATGTCAACGGCTCCGGCGCAGCCGGCATCGCCGTAGGTTATGCTTTTCGCAGAAGGCATAACCGTGATTTATTTGTAAAGGCCTTCATAAAATGATAAAGTCACGGCATAAATTGATACAGGATTGCTGCGTGCTTTGCATTCTTGCAATCCTGGTATCATACAGTACCGCAACGGGGCAGGTGACAGCAGGGAGAATGCTACACCTGCCCCCTTTTTGTTAAGGGGGATATTTATGGTAGTACAAACACAGGCGCTGATCATCGTGGCGGCCTACCTCATCGGCATGCTGCTGGTGGGCTTCATCGTGGGCAAGCTGAACATCAAGGACAGCAACGACTACATGCTGGCCGGACGCCGCATGGGTCTCTTCATGGTGGCCTTCTCACTCTCCGCCAACAATGTCGGCGGCGGCTCCACCACAGGTCTCGCCCAGAAGGCCTTCGGTGAATGGGGCATGAGTGCCATCTGGTACGTTCTCGCGGCATCCGTAGCCATGATTCCGCTGGCCTACTTCGCACCGAAGATCCGGCAGACCATGGCTGTGACCATTCCGGAGGTGGTGGGACGCCGCTTCGGCAAGACCTCCAGCACGCTGACGGCTCTGCTCAGCATTCTGTCACTGTTCTGCCTCACCTCTTCCCAGATCGCCGCATCCGGCTCCGTGGTTTCCACCCTCACCAACATTCCCACCAATGTGGCACTGGTGATTGCCGGCGGCGTCGTGATCCTCTACACCACCTTCGGCGGCATGATTGCCGATCAGGTTTCCGACCTCGTACAGTTCATCATTATCCTGGTGGGTCTGGCCATCGCCACGCCCATCGTCATCAGCGGCTGCGGCGGCTGGGAGGCCATCTCCGCAGCACTGCCTCCCGCACAGCTCAGCTTCACCAAGATCGGCTGGGTAACCATCATCGGCTACATCTTCAACTACTTCTGTACCTTCCTGGCCGGCCCGGAGATGGTTTCCCGTTTCGAGACCGCCAAGGATGAAGCCACCGCAAAGCATGCCGCATGGCTCTCCGCTGTTCTGATGGCAGCGATGTCCATCTTCCCGACCCTCCTGGGCCTGGCAGCGCTTGCCACCATGCCGGATCTGGCAGACGGCGGCAAGAACGCCATGATGGCCGTAACCGCAGCTCATGCGCCGGGCTTCGTGGTCGGCATCATTTCCGCAGCTATCATCTGCGCGACCATGTCCTCCGCAGACTCCAACCTGCTGTGCATGTCCACCATGCTCATGAATGACCTGTATCTCAAGTTCGGCGGCAAGGAGCTGAACGACAAGCAGATCGTTTTCTACACCAGAGCCTGCAATGTGGGCGCTGCCGTCGTTGCCATGATCATCTCCATGGCCGGCATCCCCATCGTGACCATGAACACCTTCGCCTTCGGCATCCGCTGCGCCGGCCCCTTCGCCGCTTACGGCCTGGGCCTCATCGTACCGAAGGCCACCCGCCACTCCGGTGTGCTGTCCCTCATCGGCGGCACCATCGGCTTCTGTTTCTGGCAGTACCTGAGCGGCGGCGGCTTCAAGTTCGGCATCCTGCCGGTGGTCTTCGGCTGTGCCGTCAGCGCCGCAGTCTTCTTCCTCGTGAACTTCATCGAGTGGGGACGCGGTGTCGGGCCCGCACCCTCCGCTTATGTGGATGCGGAATAAGCAATTTAAGTAACTGCTTAGCAAGGCCGGGCATCGTTTGATCCCGGCAAAAAGGGAGCCGTCACAGATGCGACGGCTCCCTTTTCTGATGAACGCATTTCCTTAGCTGCCGCCGGCGGATCGCACGGATTTGCAAAGGAATTTGCTGCTTCGCAGCGCAAATCCGGCGAGGGAAACGCTTTAATCAGCGTTTCCCTATCCCTGCGTCCGATGAAGGAATTCCCGGAGTCCCTGAAACAGCCGCTTTCCGGCGTTCTCCCGGTGGAGCTCTCCGGCCAGGTCCTCGGACTGCATCCGGGGATTGTAGATCCGGTCCTCGGTGAAGATCCGGTCCATGGTAATGTCGGTCTCCTCCGTGGGTACCTCCTCCGACAGCATGGCCTCGAAGCAGAGGCAGTACTTATACATGCTCTGTCCCGCCAGGAAGCGGTCGTAATAGCCCTTTCCGTGACCCAGGCGATGTCCGAAGCGGTCCGCCGACACACAGGGAATCACGCCGAGGGCCAGCTTATAAGCATCGATGGACGGCAGCTCCGGCTTCGGCGCCAGGATCCCGTAGCGCCCGGACACCAGATCCTCCCAGCCCGTCACCGGCACCGCCTCCATTTGCCCGTCGCTGCCGGGAAGACAGCGGGGCACCGCCACCAGCTTTCCCATCTGCCAGGCCGTTTCCAGGATGGTGCTGGTGTCCGGCTCCTCCTCGGTACTCACATAGGTGAAAATGCTGTCTACTTGCTGAAACACGGGATACATGAGAAAACGGCTCAGTATGCCCTGATTCGCCTGCATGATGTATTCCCTCGTAAGGCTTTCCTGCTTCTCCCGCAGGCTCTGCCGCAATTCTGTCTTTGTCATTCCTGTCCTCCGCCTCCCCGATTCAGGCAGGGCACGCATCCGCGCACCCCTGCATCTATGGTCTGCGGCTATTATAGCAGGGCCGAAAGCATTTTCCTAAAATAAAAGTAATTTCCGTAAATTTTCTATTTACAAATCTTATTTTCAGTGCTATTCTATAGTCACAAGGAAGAAATGAACGAAAAAAGCAAGATACTTGGTCTGACGAGAAAGGATGAAGGAATTGCAAAGGATCATCTTCTTTCAAACCGCAGAAAGAGAGGTAACCACCGATGGATCCTGCACAGACAGGCGATGGTATCTCTGAATCCTCAAAAAGATAAATCCTAACAGAACAGCAGCACCTGTTTAAGAATACAGAGTGGTCAGGCAGTTCAGCAGAGAAGAGCTTCTTCGGAAAATCGGGATTGAGGATTCGGGTATCATCGCAATCCACTCAAATCCAAAGAGGAAGGTAATCTCCGATGGGATAGGAAATACAAATTAAATAGAAGTTTTCAATCAAGGTAGATTGAAAAAGCAATGAGATCACATAGTTCGATCATGAATCAAAATCACAGTTGAGTCTATAAAAAGAGGGAAGCCGCGTTGGCTTCCCTTCTTTGTTTGTTATCCACTGGGCTGAGCCTTACGGGCGCCCAGTGGATGCCTTAGCGGCGAGCGTAAAAAAGGCTTTGCTGCTCGCAAAGCCTTCCTCTTACCCAAGAATCGTATCTCTCTCCGACATATGGTCGTCCCGCAGATAGCTGTCGTGAGACACCGGCTTCAGCTCCCGGAGATCGTAAGGCGTCTCCTGGTAAACGAAATTCAGCCAGTTGGTGTAGGTACAGTTGGAGCTGGAACGCCAGGAAAGGATCGGCGTCTTTGTGGGATCGTCGTCGGGATAGTAATTCACCGGAATGTCAGGGTTCAGTCCCTTGGCGGCGTCTCTCTGATACTCCCGGTCCAGATCATAGCGGTCATACTCCGAGTGTCCCGTGACGAAAATCTGTCGAGAAGAGCAAGCCAGGATCAGATAGCTGCCGGCCTCCTCGCTGTCGGCCACCACATAGAGCTCCGGGTTGCTGCGGACAGCCTCCTCATCGATGCCCGTATGCCGGGACTGGGGAACATAAAAATAATCGTCCATGCCCCGCATGATCATCTTCTTCCGGTGCAGCACGCGATGCCGATAGACGCCGGACAGCTTCTTCGGCAAGAGATGCTTCTGAATGCCGTAATGATGGTAGAGGCCGGCCTGGGCCCCCCAGCAGATGTGGAAGGTGGAAAATACATGGGTCTCCGACCAGTCCATGATCTGGCAGAGCTCCGGCCAGTACTCCACCTCCTCGAAGGGAATCTGCTCCACCGGCGCACCGGTTATGATCAGCCCGTCGAAGTATTCCTCCCGGATATCATCTAAAGTCACATAGAACTTATTCAAGTGGGAGGCGTCCGTATGAGTGGCGGTATGGCTGGCCACCTTCATAAAGGTAATCTCCGTCTGGATCGGAAAATTCGAGAGCACCCGCAGGATATCAAGCTCTGTATTCTCCTTCAGCGGCATGAGATTCAGGATGGCAATGCGGAGAGGCCGGATCTCCTGGGCAGCCGCCCGGGCCTCATCCATCACGAAAATGTTTTCAGACTGCAGTATATGCTTCGCCGGTAAATCATTCTGTACCTTAATGGGCATAAATTTTCCTCCCTCGCGCGGCCCTTTTTGCCGCAACGACTGCATTATACCCCATATCCGCCGCCCTGCCTAGTATTTCTGTATTTTTCCTTAATATCGCTTGCACTATAGGCCGTAACATGCTATAGTATCTGTCGCAATTGAATAGCTTATTCAGAGACGGCGGAGCTACATAGGAGCGATGAAACCGCAGCAACCCCATTACGGAAGGTGCTAACCTGAGCGAATTTTGATTCGAACAATAAGGCGGAAATGATATTTCAGAGACTGTCGGCTTGTTCGGCGGTCTTTTATTTTTGTCATCATGCGCTGCACAGCAGCAGAAAGGAAAACTTATGCTTTTTTCATCCGAGCAGGTGTCCAACGGACACCCCGATAAGATCTGCGACCAGATCTCCGATGCCATTGTTACCGACATCCTTCACCACGATCCCCGCGCCCGTATCGCCGCAGAGACCATCATCAAGGATTTCGAAATCACCATCATGGGCGAGGTAACCTGTGACTACGAGCCGGATTACGACGTGCTCACCAGAAGCATTCTCCGGAACATCGGCCTCACCGAGGTGGAGAAGTACAACATCCGCCTGCTGATCTCCAAGCAGTCCCCGGACATCGCCATGGGCGTGGACAACGACGGTGCCGGCGACCAGGGCATGATGTTCGGCTATGCCACCAACGAGACCAGGGAAATGCTGCCGATCCCCTACGTGCTGTCCACCCGCGCACTGAAGAAGCTCCGCGACTTTAATGTAAAGGACGGGTTCCGCCGTCTTCGTCCGGATGCCAAGGCACAGGTCAGCTTCGACTACGACACCCACCGCATCGACACCTTCCTGATCTCCACCCAGCATGCCGAGGAGGTCTCTCTGGAGGAGGTACGGGAGATCGTGACCGCCATCATGAAGGAAACCGCCGAGGAGGAAGGCCTCAATACCGACTTCCGTGTTCTGGTGAACCCCACCGGCCGCTTCGTGCTGGGCTCCTCCTTCGCTGACTCCGGCCTCACCGGCCGCAAGATCATTGCCGATACCTACGGCGGTGCTGCCCATCACGGCGGCGGTGCCTTCTCCGGCAAGGATCCCTCCAAGGTGGACCGCTCTGCTGCCTATATGGCCCGCAAGGTGGCCCGGGACATCGTGAAGGCCGGCATGGCAGACCGCTGCGAGGTACAGCTGGCCTATGCCATCGGCGTGGCTGAGCCCGTCTCCGTCTATGTGGACTGCTTCGGCACCGAGCACGAGGACAGAAACAAGATCTGGCAGTACGTTCTCGACAACTACGATCTGACCCCGAAGGGCATCACCAAGGCGCTGAACCTTCGTGCCGTGGATTACAATCTGGTATCCGCTTACGGCCACTTCGGAAAGCCCGAGCTTCCCTGGGAGCAGTAATGCAGAAAAAGCTTTTTCCCGATGTTCTGGGACGGCATCTCGCCGCCGGTCTCCTGCTGGAGCTGGCGGCGTTTCTGCTGCCTGTTTCTCTCTATGGGCTCCGCTTTCCGAAGCTTCTGACCGCCCAGCCCGCCATCCTGCAGCTCTGCTACCTTCTGCTGCTTCTGCCCTTTCTCAATGCCTTCTTCGGCATTGCCGCAAGGTGTTACCGGAAGCCCGCCGGCGTGCGCATCGCCGTGAAGCTCACAAAGCCGCTGCTGCTCCTGGGCTGCGTGCTCTGCCTCCTGCTGACGGCCTTCCCGGCCTATTGCTCCTCTACAGGCAATACGAAGCAGTACCTGCATTTCGACCGGATGAATGCGGCCATGGCAGAGGATCTGCAGTCCCTGTTTCCGGCCGAAATCCCGGCAGAGGCCGCGGAGCCCCGCTACCAGTACTACCGCTACAGCAGTCTGCTGGAGGAAAGCGTACAGCTCTCCCTAGGCGAAACCCTGCCGGAGCCGGCCTTTTCCGAGACCCTCACGGCCCTTCAGGAAAATCCCCTGCTGGCCAATGCCGACTGGCAGGACAGCGCGGAAACGCTGCTGCTCAATGCCACGCTGCAGAACGGACTCCACGTGCGGGTGACTGCAGACAAGCTGACCCGGCGGCTGATCCTGTCCTGCGAGTACCGGATTCTGAA
>CAVATZ010000094.1:0-6703 GCA_963591655.1 Clostridiales bacterium | reverse complement strand
AGAATCTTCAGGGTCTGTGTATTATTCGATCTTTGATTTTCAAGGTTCTTTGTGCGCCGCTCGCTTGAAGCAGCTTGCTTAATATAGCACTCTGTAAAAGAAGTGTCAAGCAATTTTCAAAAATTTTTTTGACAGAATTTTTTACCCGATGATGCCGGTGAAAATCCGCACCAGAAGGTTCGCCTCCTTCAGGTAGCAGAGCCAGCTGCCCTCCCGGCTGAACTGCTCCGCAATGCAGGCGGTGAAGGCATTATCCGGCAGGATCGCCGCCAGGATCAACAGTACCCAGATATAGAAAACGGCCTCCACTAAGCCCAGGGCCGCGCCGCTGAGACGATTCATGAGGCTAAGGCCCGGCAGACGCATGATGAGATCCAGTATATAGAAAGCAATGCGCACCACCAGGTTCACCACCACCAGCAGCACCAGAAAGCAGAGTGCGGTCATGATGAGGCCTGTCAGCTGCTCCGACAGGTAATTGCTGAGATGATCGAGTCCCAGGAGACGATACAGGTTGTCCACCTGCACCGCCGCGTTGTCCGTTCCCGCAGACAGAGAAGGCAAGCCGGTCTCTCCCCCTCCGGACACAGCAGAGCCCGCGGTCTCTGCGAAGATCGCCGCCACCCGCTTCTGTACCATGGCCTGAAGCGCCGCATTGCCCTGCATCCAGGAAAGGACGTAGGGATGCAGGATCTTCGTAAGCACAGCAGACAGCAGCATGGAAACCAGGGACACCGACATGCGGATCAGTCCCTTCTTGTAGCCGCAATACAGCATCATCAGCATGAATGCCGCCACCACGAGCTGCAGCCAGTTCAGTTTTACATAGCTTAAGATAGATGCGAAGTCACTCATGCGTTCAGAAAGTTCTCCTCTCGCAGAATCAGTTTACCCTCCTTGTCATACTTGGGATGGAGCATGCCGGTCAGCTTCTTGCCCAGTGAGGGCTTCTCTGCCAGATCTGCAGCCTCCTCAATGAGCTGCTCTGCGTTTTCCCGGGTCAGAGGCACACCGTCCTCCTCCATCATTTCCACGCGCTCGTAAAGGGCCAGAACGGCCTTTCCGGGGATGACACAGTCGATGCGGTGGGCATAGGCCTGCGCGTAATTGGCAAAGGCATCCACATCCAGACGGATGCCGCTGAGGCGCGAATACTGTCCGTCAGAGGCTGTCTCGGGCGCTTCTGCCGCGCTGTTTGCCTCATCCTCGGCCTGTGCCGGCATTTCTTCATCTTCCGCTTCAGAAGGGAGCTCCGGCTCTGCGTAGTCCTCCTCTGCTGCCGTCTGTGCAGCAGGCTGCGCGTCATAGGGTCTTGCCGGTCTTACTGTCGAAGCGGCTGCCGGAGCCGGCGTCTCTTCTCTTACAGGCGCTGCTGCCGATTCTGTATAGGTCGGCATTGCAGGCGTGCTCTCCTGCTCGAGATCCACATCCTCGATCTCGTCCTTCTTCTCCACATCGGAAACCAGGTCGAAGGCCTTGATGAAAAGGGGACGATCCTCTGCCATGCGGTCGAAGCGGTCCACGGTGTCCACCAGCACCACAGAAGACGAATCCTTGGGATGCTCAATGTACGCGGAAAGCTCATCCACCACGGAATAGGTCAGCGAGCCGGCATTCTCGATGATGAGGTCCTTCCCAGCGATCTTGTCCACAAAAGCCGCGAAGCCGTGCGCATTCAGCTTCTCTGCATTGGTCTTGGCCACCTTGTAGCTGACGCCGTACTTCTCATGGAAATATTTGATCTCGTCCTTGGCGATGCGGAAGCCGTCCTCCGCGGTCTTCGCCTCGATGATCATATGGTAGCTGTCGAATTTCGGCGCCGGTGCTTCCTCCGTCTCGGAGACCTCTTCGAAAATGTCGTCGGCCTCGTCCTGCACGGCGGACACGGCTGCTGTCTCCGGCACGAAGGCATTGTCCTCTGCTGCAGGAGCCGCAGGCACTTCCTCTGCCGGAACCATAATGCTCTCTTCAGCAGCTGCCGACACATAGGTCTCCGCCGCCGGCAGCTCCGGCGCGAAGGCATTATCCTCTGCTGCAGGAGCGACATCATTCTCCGCCGGAACGAATACCTCGGTCTCCTCTGCCGCTTCTGCTGCCGGAACCCGTGCTGCCGCACGATCTGTCGGCTGGGTAAGAAGCGCCTGCTGATCCGGACTCAGTGCCTGGAACTGCTGCTTCAGCTCCAGAGCACGCTGCACATAGTCGCCGATGCCGAACATCAGTACGATTCTGTCGCAGGTCTGCACCGCTGCCGCCGGATTGCCTGCCTCGGCATAGAGACGGGCCAGCTCATAAAGCCACTTCTCATCCAGCTCGGTGGAAGTATACATTTCCAGTGCACCCGCCAGCTGCTCTGCCTTGGCACCCTTGGCCCGCAGAATCAGGAAGCGCAGAAGGTACTGCTGGTCGTCATCCGGGCTCACGTCGCAGAATTCATTGTAGAACTCCTGGGCCGCGGGAATGTCGCCTGCCTTCAGAGAGAGCTCGCTGAGGCGGAAGAGGAAACGCTTTCCCACCGGTGCCCGCTCAAAGGCCAGCATCAGAATGTCCTTGGCTTCCTCATATTCGCCGTTCCGATCATAGATGTCGGCAATGGACGACAGGAGATTGGCATTCCGCACCCGCCGCCAGTCAATGGTGTCTGCAATCTGCATGGCGGTGCCGTAGTCTCCCTCCTCCACGAGCCGGGAGATCTGCTCCGCCTTGATATTAAACTCATACTTATCCATTGGATTTATCCCTTCCTTCTATCTGTTTGCGGCTCAGAGTTCCACCCGGCCGTCCAGGGCCCGCAGCAGCGTCACCGAATCAATGTTTTCAATATCGCCGCCCACCGGCACGCCCGAGGCGATGCGGCTCACCCGTACCCCCAGGGGCTTGATGAGCTTGGTGAGGTAGGTGGCGGTGGTTTCTCCCTCCAGAGAGGAGTTGGTGGCGATGATGACCTCGTCCACCTCGCCCTGCAGCCGCTGCATCAGCTCCTTCATCCGAAGATCGTCCGGTCCGATGCCCAGCATGGGGGAAATGGCGCCGTGAAGCACATGATAGACGCCATCGTACTTTCCGGTGCGCTCGTAGGCGCTCATGTCCCGGGTATTCTCCACCACCATGATCTGCCTGTGGTTTCGCTCCGGGGAAGCGCAGATGGGACAAAGATCCTCATCCGTCAGCGTACAGCAGCACTTACAGTAGCGCACGTTGCTGCGGGCCTGCAGAATCGCAGAGGACAGGGCCTCCGCCTGCTCCTGGGGCGCATGAATGATGTGAAAGGCCAACCGCTGGGCACTCTTCGGACCCACGCCCGGCAGCCGGGACAGCTCCGCCACCAGCCGCGCAATATCCTTTGAAAAATATTCCATGCTTAGAAGCCCAGACCCATACCGCCGGTGAGCTTACCCATCTCATTCTGAGAGTCAGCCTCCATGTCTGCGAGCGCCTGATTGGCTGCTGCCAGGATCATGTCCTCCAGGGTCTCCACATCCTCGGGGTCCACCGCTGCCGGATCCAGCTCCACCTTGGTGACCTTCTTCTCACCGGAAACCGTAATCTTCACGGCACCGCCGCCGGCCTGTCCCAGATACTCCTTCTTTGCCAGCTCCTCCTGGGTCTCTGTCACCTTCCGCTGCATCTTCTGATACTGCTTCATCAGGTTGTTCATGTTCATACCGGGCATACCGCCCTGAAAACCGCCATATCTTGCCATGCTTTCCTCCTTAGCTCTCTTCCGGTGCATCCATGTCCACCGTCTCTACCTGAAAATTTATTTTCTTTAAATCCTCATCCGCTACATATATGGTATTTTTTCCCTCGTCCTTCTCCGAGTAAACCGCCTGGAAGCTGATGTCCCTTTCGTATTTCTCGGCCACGAGCTGATGCAGCTCCTCCAGGGTGCGCGCATCAGAAATAGTATTATATCCTGCTTTGCTCTTTGTCGCAATTGTCATTCCTGTATTTTCCCGGTTGGGATAGACCCAGGAATTCAGTACTGCTGTCCGCACCAGGCCGTTAGAAAGCTGTGATGCCAGGGATTTCCATTCCTTTTTCAGAAGCTGCAGCTCCTCATACTGGGCCTTCGGCAGCTTCACGGTCTGTTCCCGGGCTGCCGGGGCGACGACATTTTCCTCCCCTGCTGTCTCCTGGGACAATGTCTTCGGGCCGGACACAGGGACCACGCCTGCGGCAAGCTTACGCTCCAGCTCCGCGAGCCGGGCATTCACGCCCTCCGGTGTCACATCTGTCTCCGGATAGGCCAGCCGCAGCAGAGCGGTTTCCAGAAGCACCCGCTTCTGCATGGAGAATTTCATCTGGTTGCCGAGCTCCGACAGGATCCGGACATAGCGAAGCAGCTCGTCCAGAGTCAGCAGCGCACTGTCTTCCCGGAGCCGTTTCAGATTTTCCCGGGACATATCCACAATGCCGTCCAGCTTATCCACCTTCTTCGCCATGAGCATATTCCGGATATAGAAAAGAAAATCCGCGGCAAACTGGGACATTTCCCGCCCCTGCTCCGCCATGCTGCGGACAAGCTCCAGCATTTTGCGGATATCCTGGGAAGAAAGGGCCCGAATCAGCTCGGAAAAAACCGAGGTATCCACAGCGCCCAGAATGTCCAGAGCATCCTCATAGTCGATACGCCGATCGAACTGAAAGGCCGCGCACTGGTCCAGGAGACTCACAGAATCTCGCATGGAGCCGTCACCCACCCGGGCAATGTACTGCAGCGCTTCCGCACTGGCGTCAATGCCCTCTGCCGCAGCAATCTCCTGCAGCCGCTCTGCGATCACCGGGGTCTCGATGCGGCGGAAGTCATAGCGCTGGCAGCGGGACAGGATGGTGATGGGGAGCTTATTGGGCTCCGTGGTGGCCAGGATGAAGATCACATAGCTGGGCGGCTCCTCCAGGGTCTTCAGGAAGGCATTGAAGGCACTGGTGCTGAGCATATGCACCTCATCGATGATGTAGACCCGATAACGGCCCTCCACCGGGGGATACTCCACCTGGGAACGAATCTGCCGGATGTCGTCCACACCGTTGTTGGAGGCCGCATCCATTTCCACCACATTCATGCTGGATTCCTTCAGGATGCTCTGACAGGAGGCACATTCGTTGCAGGGATTGCCGTCCACAGGATGCTCGCAGTTCACCGCCCGGGCCAGGATCTTCGCCACCGAGGTTTTTCCGGTACCGCGGGTGCCGGTGAAGAGGTAGGCATGACCGATGCGGCCGGTCTTGATCTGATTTTTCAGGGATTCGATAATGGCTTCCTGTCCCTTGATCTCATCGAAGGTCCGGGACCGCCACTTTCTGTATAATGCTGTATAGCTCAAGTTATCTTTCTCCGCCTTATCTCTGCTTTTGTCAGCGCATGGTTTTTAAGCTGACAAAAGGGGCCGGGCAAGCCGGTCCCTTTCCATTTATCTTTTCAAGTTCACTTCTCGTCGCCGAAGGAGATACCCAGCATTCTGGCCTCCTGCACAATGCTGGACTGGGGATCCACAGTCTTCAGCTTGCCCGCAATCTCCGCCAGAGGTACGGCTGTGATCTCGTTGTTCTTCAGCGCCACCATGTTGCCGAAGCGGCCCTCCTGGATGAGCTTCGCTGCCTCTGTGCCGATGCGTGTCGCAAAAACACGATCATAGGGAACCGGCTGTCCGCCTCTCTGGGTATGTCCCGGTACCGTCACACGAACCTCCGAGCCGGTCTTCTGCTGAATCTGATCTGCCAGCTTGTAGGCCACGGAAGGATAGGTCTTCAGATCCTCTGCCAGCTTCTTCTTCAGCTCCTTCTTTCCCAGCTTGGCTTCATCCTGGGAAACTGCGCCCTCTGCGATCGCCACGATGGAGAAGCGGGAGCCGTTCTTATGACGCTCCGCGATCTTCTTGCAGACAGAATCCACATTGTAGGGAATCTCCGGCAGGAGGATAATGTCAGCGCCGCCGGCAAGTCCGGCATAGAGTGTGAGAAGTCCCACCTTATGTCCCATGATTTCCACGATAAACACGCGTCCGTGAGAAGCCGCTGTGGTATGAATGCAGTCAATGGCGTTGGTGGCCACCTGTACGGCAGAATAGAAGCCGAAGGTCATGTCCGTGCCCCAGAGATCATTGTCGATGGTCTTCGGGCAGCCGATGACATTGAGGCCTTCCTCAGAAAGGAGATTGGCGGTCTTCAGAGAGCCGTTTCCGCCCAGCACCACGAGACAGTCCAGACGCAGCTTCCGATAGGTATGCTTCATGGCCTCTACCTTGTTCAGGCCGTTCTCATCCGGCTCTCGGATCAGCTTGAAGGGTGTTCTGCTGGTGCCGAGGATTGTTCCGCCCAGTGTCAGGATGCCGGAGAAATCCCGCTTTTCCATCTTCCGATACTCATCATAGATCAGACCCCTGTAGCCATCCAGAAATCCATAGATCTCCAGGTTATCATACATGCCGTACAAGGTCTTGGCTACGCCCCGCATCGTGGCGTTCAAGGCCTGACAATCGCCTCCGCTTGTCAAGAAACCAACTCTCATATCTGTCCTTTCCGGGATGCCCCCTATCAGCTTCATTTACCTTTAGGATTATACTGTTTACCAAAGTGGGTTTCAAGAAAAAGATAGAATGGAGAATAACGAAAAAAGCCTTACTCGAAAGTAAGACTTTTTCAGGCTTGCGGGAGAAGGATTTGAACCAACGACCTTCGGGTTATGAGCCCGACGAGCTAC
>CAVATZ010000093.1:0-6830 GCA_963591655.1 Clostridiales bacterium | reverse complement strand
TCGTTCCATGCTGGGAGCGGCATTGAAAACCAATGATGCCTTGCAGATGGCGGTGCTCACCGGCTGCCTTCGTATTTCCAGGGAAAGTATCTTTACCGGTCTCAACAATTTCAAGGTGCTTTCCATCACAGATGTTCGCTTTGATGAGCAGTTCGGCTTCACGGAAGCAGAGGTCAGAGAATTGCTGCAGTACTATCATCTGGAAAGTCATCTGGAGGAAATGAAGACCTGGTATGACGGTTATCGCTTTGGCAATGCAGATGTGTACTGCCCCTGGGATGTGATCAACCACGTAGACTTGCTTCTGGCGGATCCGAAGGCGAAGCCACAGTCCTATTGGATCAATACCAGTGGAAATGCGCTGGTGAAACGCTTTATTGAAAAGGCGGACAAAACCACGCAAAACGAAATCGAAAGACTGATCGCAGGAGAAGACATTGAAAAGCAGGTGCATCTGGAGCTTACCTATGACGAGATTGACAGCAGTATTGAAAATCTCTGGAGTGTTCTGTTTACCACCGGATATTTGACCCAGGACGGCAGCACGCAGTCGGGGGATTATCGCCTTCGGATTCCCAACGAAGAGGTGCGGGACATTTTTCGGCGTCAGATTCGGGAATGGTTTAAAGCTGTGCTGTCCTGCGACACAGAAGGATTGAAGTTCTTTTGGGAAAACTTTGCCGCGGGGAATGCGCAGGCAGCGGAGTCCTATCTCAACAAAATGCTGAGCAAAACCATCAGTGTCCTGGATCCCAAGGGAAAGCAGAAGGAGAAAGAGAATTTCTATCATGCCTTTCTGGCGGGAATTCTCGTTGGAAACGGTGAGTGGGCCGTGCTTTCCAATCGGGAAGCGGGCACCGGCTTCGCCGATCTTCTGATCGAAACCGAAAATCCGGATGTCGGTATCGTGGTGGAGCTGAAGAGTGCGGCGAGGCTCTCAGAGCTGGACAGTGCCTGCGAACAGGCCATGGAGCAGATCCGGGACAGAGAGTACGACAGCTACTTCCGGGAGGAAGGTCGTGACAAGATTCTGCGATACGGCATCGCCTTCTGCAAAAAACGATGCAGAGTGGCGGCGGAGTTTGCGGAGTAGCTGCTGAAAAGTAAATGCATAGTTCCATTGACCGGAGGATCATGCCTCCGGTCTTTTTGTTTTGCAGCAAAACCCAGTCCAAAACGGCGCTGCAGCCTGATTCGCACGAGGTGAAATCAAAGATGTTTACACGAAATACTTGACACGATCTGTGTGGGGGGGGTATCTTAAAAGTTAACTAAAAAATATGGCGGACAATGGGCGGCTGAAAACGCCTGTAGTTGTGCGGAATTAGAAACCTGGTGTTGATAACTTATGATATAAGAAGGGAGCGGTAA
Source organism: Clostridiales bacterium (assembly GCA_963591655.1). GTDB lineage: Bacteria > Bacillota > Clostridia > Lachnospirales > Lachnospiraceae > Oribacterium. The sequence continues at coordinate 5,459 of CAVATZ010000093.1, read as the reverse complement.
GATGAAAAGATTTAAGGAAGGGAAAACCAAACGGCTTCTGGCGAAGACCCTGGCGTTCTCCATGCTGCTGACCCAGATGTCCGGCAGCCTTGGGAACATCAGCGTATATGCGGATGGACTCGACACCGAGGAAAGCGCCGATGTCACCGTCAGCAGCAACGGCAAGAAGGTATCCCTCGAGATTTCCAGCGCAGAGCTGACCGCGGCAGTGGAAACCGCCCTTCATGAGGGAAAGCTGACGGATCTTGAGGAGCTCCGGGCAGTCAGCGGAAACCTCCGCACAGAGGAAGCCTGGCGGGAACTTCTCAGCGAGGGCACATTGTATACCGTGCCGGTGCTGAGCGAGGAGACCCAGGACGCCCTTTCTGCAGACGAGGTAGAGGTTCGCTTCTACGTGCAGAAGGACAGCGCAAAGAAGGCTGAGAAGGCCCAGAAAGAGCTGGTGCTCTATGGCGAGAACACAGAGCTGTCCGGACTCCTGGCCGAGTTCGCGGATACCCGTATGTCCTCTTTGGACAATGCCTTCGTCGCTGACGACGGAGCGGATGCGGACTATGTGATCAGCGGTGATGAGAAGATCACCGTGCTGTTCCTGAACCATAGCGACGGAAAGCGTACCTTTACGCTGACGGTTAACGGCGAGAAGGCTGTGAAGAACCTGACTGTGGCCAGTGCAGAAGCCAGCATGAAGTCCGTGCTGAACTCCATTAAAAAGGGTGATTTTTCTGAGGAAATCGCCAGCGCTTCGGACCTCGTAAGAACCGAAGAGAAGACCGAGGAGAGCACGGCGGCAGAAAGCACAGCCGCTGAAGAAACCGGTGCTGCAGAGACAGAAGGCACCACCGCTGCCGAAGAGAGCAGCGCAGCGGCAACTGAAGAAAGTGCTGCCGAGGAGACATCCGCGGCTGCTGATACAGAAGAAAGCACAACTGCGGCGGAGGAAAGTACAGCCGCAGAAGAGACCAGTGCTGTGGTAGAGGCAGAGAGCACTACTGCAGAGACCACCGGGGCTACGGAAGAGATCACAGAAGCAGCGGCAGCTGAGGAAAAGACCGAGGCTGGCGAAGTGGAGCAGAAGACATTGACACTGGGCTCCATCCGGGGACTCATGGCCTTCGATGCCTTCTTCAGAAAGGCCTCCGACTCCAATGTGTCTGAGGATTCCGATATGGAGGAGAGCTGGAAGCAGGCCCGGAAGGAAGCCATCCGGGAGGCCCGGGAGAATCTCGAGTCTGTGGCAGCAGAGTGCAGCACGGCCCGCTATCTGCAGTTCACATTAGCAGAGCTGACAAAGTTTGAGAAGAACAGCTTCGTTTATTCCGATGAGAACCTGACTGTGACCGCTACCGTAGAGGATGCAGCGGCAGTGCCGGCAGACGCAGAGCTCCGGGTGAGCCCTGTCACCGAGGACAGCGCGCAGTACCAGGCCTATATGGAGGCTTTGCAGTCAGCAGACAATGCAAGCCAGTACAGCGGCGAGAACACCAAGCTCTATGATATCGCCTTCTTTGCACCCGATGCGGACGGCGAGATGACAGAGCTGCAGCTGGAGAAGGGTGCCGTAACCCTGAAGCTTTCTTATAAGAAGGAAGCCATCGAGAACGGCGAGGCGCTGACCGTGAATGCGGCAGAGGATCTCTCCGTCCTGCACCTGCCGGTGAAGCAGGAAGTGAAGGCGGCTCAGGAAGGCGTGGCCACCACAGACCTGGACATCACGGCAGAGGATATCACCGTGGAGAAGCTCGACGTAGACACCGACAAGGTGCAGCTTGCAGAGGAAAATGCAGGCATCGCCGTGGCCTCCGAGACCGAGGACAGTGACACCAATGCGACAGAATGCGCCGCAGCAGTGCAGAGCATTGAATTTAAGACCGAGGGATTTTCGGTGTTTGCAATTAAGACGGGTGCGACGCAGGCCAACACTTGGACCGGAACAGAGTCATATAGTGTCAGCACCATCACAGATGGACTGGGGAATCTCACAAACTTTGCTGTTGCAGCAAAAGAATTTGATTCTGATCAGCATGTAGAGGGAAACATTTATGTAAGTGAATTCAAACTGACCAATGGTGCGAATCTGAATGAAGGCAGCAGAAGAAAGACCCTTAATAAGGTCGATAAGATTACAATTAAGAAAAAACTGGTGGGGCAGGATAAAGATGCAACATTCAACTTTTCGATTTTGGATGGAAGCAATGTGTTGGCATCTGTGTCCATCGCAACAGCGAACCATACCGGAGAGCTTGTTATTTCAAGAGACAACAAGCAGTACGCCAGCGTCTTTGCTGCTTTGGATGGAGGCAAGGTTCTGAAGGTTCAGGAGCAGGATACCGGGGATTATGACATCAGCTATACCTATTCCGATGCGCTTAATAATGAAACCAGTGCCATTGTCGGAACCACAGATTCGAACTACATCGGAGAATTTGTGTCCAGAGATGGCAACAGAATAAGTGTTGGTCAGAATTTCTTCAATTCAGATCTTACTTTTGTAGGAACAGAGCCGAAGATGAGCACAACAACCAGTGGATACGTGGAAATCGGCAGTAACTTCACGGTGATGAACACAACACTGGATAAATTTCGATATATCGATGGACTGAAGAATACAATTAATAGTCAAATCGATGGTGCGGCGGAGTTGTCGGCAAATCTAGCCAAAGCAAAAAATGGTGCAGTGAGCGAAAAGGGCGGATTGAATGTTATCAATCTGATTTCTACAACAGGAAAGCTGTCATCGGATTTACAGGCGGCAAATTTTGAAAGTCCTTATGTCAGGGATCTGGTGAGCAATAATCAGGCGCTGCTGATCAATATTGACACGGCTGAGTACACAAACTATACTCTTGATCCTCGGGAGATTAAATATGATGGGAAAAATCCTGGGGATGAGTACAATGAGTTGGGCAGACGCATCATTTATAATTTTGTAAAGAGCCAGGACGACCATGAAAGCTTTACCGCGTTTGACGGCACAGTGACATTGGAAAATCATACGGCGGGAATGCTTCTTGCACCGGCGGCGACTGTGAATCAGACGGGGGCAATGATCGAAGGAACCATTGTGGCAGCTTCAGCCAGTCATAGCGGACAAGAAATTCATAAGACGCCGATCATCAACCAGAAAACAAAAGAAGTCGTTGTTGATGTGGTGAATACCAGAAAGGCTGTGAATCTTTCGGTTACCAAGGCACTTGAAGGAAGACAGTGGAAGAATACGGATAAGTTCGCATTCAAATTGACGCCGGTAACAGAAAATGCACCAATGCCGAAGGGCGAAAATGGTGCGGTGCAGAGCACCGTTACTAAGGAAGCCACAAGTGCAGAGAAGACTGTGTACTTCGGCGAGATCAATTACACGGCGGAAGGCACTTATAAGTATAAGATTCAAGAAACGGTGCCGAGTTCAAAAGAAGCCGGCATGGAATATGATGACACTGAATACTATGCTATTGTAACCATCACAAAGGATACCAAGACGGAAAAGCTGGTAGCTTCTGTGGAGTATAGTAAAAATCAGGATGGCAATGATTCGACCTCCAGTTTGACAGTAACCAATACCTACAATCCGAGTTCAGCAACAGAAAGCCTTGATGTGGAGAAAGAGCTGAAAGGCCGAGATTGGAAAAATGGTGATACCTTTACGTTCACGCTGAGTGCAAAGGAAGGCGTGAAGGCAACAACACCAATGCCGAGCAGCACGAGTGTAACAATCACAAATACAACGGAAGGCCACAAAGCAAGCTTCGGAACGATAACGTATACGGAGGCGGGAACGTACGAGTATACAATTACGGAGACAAAGGGTAACATCGCCGGAGTGACATATGACACAATCCCTCATTCTGTGACAGTGACTGTGACAGATGATGGAAATGGCAAGCTTAAGGCGGATGTGAAGTACGATAAGGATAAAGATTCTCTGACCATCACAAACACCTACGAGACCACTGAAATCTCTGTCCAGAAGAAATGGGATGACGCTAACAACCAGGATGGCCTTCGCCCGGAGAGCATCACCGTGAAGCTTCTGGCAAACGGGGAAGAGGTGGACAGCGCAACGCTGACGGTCGACAACATTGACCCGGAGGACAATCCGCTGACCAAGCTTGTAAAGAAAGTCTCTGTGATTCTGAACAAGGATAACGGCTGGAAGCATACCTTTGAGAATTTGCCGAAGTACAAAGATGGTGAGTTGATCAAGTACACCGTTGAGGAGGTGACAGTAGAGGGCTACACAGGAGAGGTTAAAACCGAGACAAAGGATGGCGTAACAAGCTTTGTTCTCACCAACACCCACGTGCCGACCAAGATCAGCGTCCAGGGCATTAAGAACTGGGACGACTGTGAGAACCAGGACGGCAAGCGGCCGACGCATTTGATGCTTTATCTCTATGCCGACGGAAAGAAGACGGATAAGAAGAAAGAAATCAGTGCCGACGAGGGTTGGACGTACACATTCACGGATCTTGACAAGTACAAGGATGGCAAGGAAATCCAGTACGAGGTCAAGGAGGAAGAGGTCAAGGACTATCAGGGCACAGTGACCACCAGCTCCAACATCGTCGATGATCGGGAGAATCTGATCTATACACTGACCAACTGCCATACACCGGAGACGGTGGATGTGGATGTCACCAAGAAGTGGGATGGCCAGGTGCAGGAGAGTGCGGAGTTTACGCTCTATGTCGATGGCAAGGCCACGGACCAGAAGCTGGTGCTGACGAAAGACAACGACTGGAAGGGCAGCTTCGGTAAGCTTCCAAAGTATCAGGAAGGTCAGGAAGGCAAGGAAATTGTTTATACCGTAGTAGAGACCGCCGTATCTCATTACGAGGTTTCTGAGAAGCGGACGGAAAAGGACGGCAGCATCGTTTACGTCTTCACCAACAAGTACATTCCGGAGAGCGTTCCGGAAAGCTCAACACCGGAGGAAACAACAACACCGGAGACCACAACGCCGGCAGAAACGACTACCACAGCAGAGACCACTACAGTGGCACCGACGACAAGTCCCTCCGGCAACGGAGGAGGCGGTGGCGGCGGAGGCCGCAGCTATCACAGTGTGACACCGGTCGTTGAGACGCAGCCGAGCGTGCTGGGTGAAAGCAGAAGCGCGGCGCAGGAGACGGAAGCGGAGTCCACGGTGGAGAGCCCGGTACCGAAGGTATTGGGTGCCATTCGGAAGGCCGTGCAGACCGGCGAAGACAGCCAGATCGCAGTCTATGCCATTGCATTCTTCGGCTGTGCCGCTGCATTGGGCGCATGGCTCCTGATGGAGAGACGCAGAAAAGAAGAAGAGTAAGCTGACAGAGCGGCTGAACGATTCAGAAAAAACGCCCCGCGGAGTAATCCGCGGGGCGTTTTTGTGTCGATCTGTTTGAATGAATATCATTCTTCCGGCCGTTTCTCGTCCACGATGTCCTCGTCCTTGCGGGGGCCGTCGGGAGAGGTGAAGG
>CAVATZ010000092.1:0-6853 GCA_963591655.1 Clostridiales bacterium | reverse complement strand
AACACCCGCTGCACCAGCACCATATACAGCACCGTGCCGATGAGAATCGACAGCAGGGTGTTGTGCTTCCACTTGTGCACCAGGATCACGGCCAGGATGGCCAGAAGCTCCGGCAGTCCGTGGGAGCCGGAGAACAGGGACACGCTCTTCAGGCAGTAGACCACCAGCATCATCATGATGGCCGGCGGCAGCACCCGCCCCAGATACAGAATGGGTGCCGGGGCCTGCTTCCGGAAGAGCAGGAAGGGCAGGAAGCGGATCAGGGCCGTGACGGCACCGGAAACCAGAATGAGCAGCGGATGAAGTGAAAACGGCATGCTATGTCCTTTCGCAGACGGAGTGGTGCTAAACAGTTACTACTTTTGTTCGAGATAACGCCGCTCCAGGAAGAGTGCGGCGGTGATGAGTGCCATGGCGGGGATCAGGAAGCCGGAGCTTCCGAAGAGGAGCAGGCAGAGAAGGCTTAGACCCAGACCGGTCAGTGCCGGGAGGTGCTGCTTTGTCTGCTCCCACTGCTCCAGCACGATGATGACGAAGAGCGCCGTCATGGAGAAGTCGATGCCCGTGGAGTCGAAGGGGATAATGTTGCCGAGCAGACTGCCGATGGCGGTGCCCAGGATCCAGGACAGCTGGTCGAAAAGCGAAACCCAGAAGCAGTAGGCGTCCTCCGGTACGTTCTCCGGCAGATTGGGATTCACCACCAGGGAGAAGGTTTCGTCACTGAGGGCGAAAATCGAATAAAAGCGGTATTTCCGGCGGGATTTCTGATAGCGCTCCAGCATGGTGATGCCGTAGAAAAGGTGCCGCACGTTCACCATCAGTGTCATGAGGGCCGTGGTCAGCAGGGAAACGCCGCCGGCCAGCAGATCCACCGCCACGTACTGCATGGAGCCGGCATAGATCCAGAGACTCATGAGAAGCGCATAGGGAAGGCCGAAGCCCTTTGCCCGGAGAAGGATGCCGAAGCCGATGGACAGAACGATATAGCCGGTCATGACCGGAATCGCCGCCCGGAAGGCATAGAATATTGCTGATGACGGCTTCCTGCTTTGATTCATAAATGCAAATCCCCCATTGGAATACTACGGAAATGTGTTATACTGTCAGGTAATAACAAATCTTACCGCCCGGGCTCTGCCCTGTCAAGCCGGACGGAGGCAAGGGGAGTGTACAATGTCCAATCTGATTTTCAGCCTGAACGCCAGTCTGCCGGTCTTCTGCACCATGATGCTGGGCTGGCTTTTTCGTCGTATCGGGGTCATGGATGATGCCTTCGCATCGAAGGCCAACAGCTTCGTTTTCAAGATCGCACTGCCGGTGAACCTTTTCTATCAGCTATATGCAGTGGATATCCTGGCGGTCTGGGACACCACCTTCGTGGTCTATTGCTTCGTCGCTACATTTCTGTCCATCACGATTGCCTGGCTTTTGTCCCGGCTGGTGACGCCCCGGGAGCAGGGTGAGTTCGTCCAGGCCTCCTACCGGAGCTCCTCCTCCCTGCTGGGCATGGCCTATATCCAGAACGTCTACGGGACGGCGGAGATGGGTTCCCTCATGATCATCGGTGCGGTGCCCCTCTACAACGTGGCGGCGGTACTGATCCTCAGTCTAATGAAGCCGGACGGGGGTGCGCTGAACGGGGCGAAGCTGAAGAAGACCCTCAAGGGTGTGGTCACAAATCCCATCATCTGGGGCATTCTCATCGGTATCCTCTGGGCGGTGCTGAAGCTGCCGATGCCCACCTTCTGTGCGAAGACGGTTTCCAATGTGGCAGCCACCTCGACGCCGCTGGGACTTATGGCTATGGGCGCACAGCTGGATTTCAAGAAAATGGGCGGTTCCCTTCGTCCGGCACTGGGTGCAAGCTTTCTGAAGCTCATCGGCTTTGCGGCGCTTTTTATCCCTGTGGCAGTATTGCTGGGCTATCGTGAACAGAAGCTGATGGCAGCCCTCATTATGCTGGGCTCTGCCACTACCGTGACCAGCTATGTCACCGCCCGGAACATGGGACATGACGGTGTCCTGTCCTCCGCCGTGACAATGCTGACCACACTGCTCAGTGCCGTGACCCTCACCTTCTGGATCTATCTTCTGAAGAGCATGGGAATGCTTTAACAAGAAAGGAACCCAACATTATGCTAAGTCTGCAGCAGCTCATCGGCACCGGCATTCTGGTGCTGGCCTTTCTTCTGATTTACAATGCCATCAACACCTCCTATAAGAAGCTGCTGGCGAAGAAGTGTAGCCTGCAGGTGAAGTTTCTCTACAATATGGCCCGGACTGTGGTGGTGGTGATCTTCGTCTATTCCATCCTGTCGCAGTTCAGCTTCACGAAGGAAATCAGTGCCACACTCCTTCAGAGCGGATCTCTGATCATCGCGGTGGCCACCTTTGCGGCACAGCAGGCCCTCGGAAACATCATTTCCGGCATCTCCATTTCCGCGGCGAAGCCGCTGGATGTGGGGCAGAAGGTACGCCTGGTTTCCGGCGGCACCACCTTGGCCGAAGGCATTGTCACCAATATGACGCTCCGGCATGTGGTGATCGATCAGTTTGACGGGCAGAGCTGCATTATCCCGAACAGCGTGGTGGACAGCTGTGTCATCGTGAACACCAACTATATCGAGCATGTGGGCAATTTCCTGGAATTTGAGATTTCCTACGATGCGGACATCGATAGGGCGAAGCAGCTGATCCGGGAGGCCCTGGCAGAGGAGCCGCTGGTGATCCGGAAGGATGTCAGTGTCCTGACGAGCCAGGTTTCCCAGAACGGCATGGTGCTGAAGTTCACCGTCTGGACCAAGGACCTGAACGACAGCTTCACGGCCTGCAGCAACCTCCGGGAGCAGATCGTGGCGCGCTTCCGGGAAAATGGCATCGACATCCCGTACAATACTGTGGATATACACCTGCCGAACGGGAATCGAAGCTAGGCTCACGAGCGCTCCAGAAGCCAGTTTTTATAAACCGAAAAGGCCGAAGGGATGGAGTAGTCCTCCCGGATGGCCGTGAGACTCACCAGCATTATCCCCGACGGACCCGTGCCGTCGGGCTTTTTTTGTGCGTCTGCGGGGGCGGACTGCAGCTTGCCCTGCTTTGCGCCTTTGTCGGCATGGTCGGGGCCGCCGACATTATCCCTATCCTCCAGCCGCAGCTCATCCGTCAGCACGTCATAGCCGCTGAGCTGCCATTCCCGATGGGTGAAGAGGTGCTTCGCGGCGGGCAGGGGCTGCAGGCGAAGGGGCGAAAAGCCCAGGGCGCGGACACAGCGGACGGCCTCCTCCTCGGAAAGCGTGCCCTCCGTGTTGGGAAATTCGTAGAGCCCCGCGAGAAGGCCCTTTTTCGGACGCTTCCGAAGGGCGATTTTTTCCTTGTCGTGGATGAGAAAGATCGTGTAATGGCTGACGGGGCGGGGCTTCTTCTCCGGCACCTTCGGGAAGCAGGCCGCGGTGCCGTCCTGCCCGGCCTGGCAAAACGCCGCGAGGGGGCAGTCATGGCAGAGGGGCTCTCCATGGGCCCGGCAGACGCCGGAACCCAGGTCCATCAGCGCCTGGTTGAAGTCTCCGGGACGGCGGGACGGAATGCGTTCGGCAAAAAAGGCGAAGGCCTCCCGGCGGGCGGCAGGCTCCCGGATGCTCTCTCCGTAGGCCGTGAGCCGGGCGAAGATCCGGAGGAGATTTCCGTCGACGGCGGGCACCGGCTCGTGAAAGGCGATGGAGGCAATAGCCGCTGCCGTATAGGGACCGATGCCGGCGATCTTTTCCAGCTCTGCCGCGGTCCCCGGCATTTCCCCGTGATGCGCCGACAGAATCTGCTCGGCACCCTTATGGAGGTTCCGCACCCGGGAATAGTAGCCGAGGCCCTCCCAGAGCTTGAGGTACAGGTCCTCGGGGGCCTGGGCCAGTGCCGGGATATCCGGCAGCGCCGCGAGAAAGCGCGCGTAATAGGGCAGCACGGCCTCCACCCGGGTCTGCTGCAGCATGATCTCCGAAAGCCAGACATGGTAGGGTGTGGGATCCTCCCGCCAGGGCAGAACCCGGCGGTTCTCGTCGTACCAGCCGAGCAGCCGGTCGGAAAAGTCAGTGAATTGGGACAAGTTTGGTCCTCCTGTTTACGAAAGTATATGCTATGATGGTGGTATCATAACACAGTCGGAAGGGAAAACGGCACTCTATTATGAATGGAGAAAAACAGGAAAGCAAATATCTCAGGCTCTATCATCGGCTGCGGCAGGACATCACCGAGGGCCGCTACCAGTACGGGGAGCGCCTGCCTTCGAAACGCGCCCTGGCGGAGTCGGCGGGGAGCTCCGTGATCACCGTGGAGCACAGTCTGACGCTGCTGCTGGAGGAGGGCTATATCGAGACCCGGGAGCGGAGCGGCTGCTTTGTGTCCTACCGGGCCCAGGATTCCTTTCCTGTCTCGGAGGAGGCAGAGGACAATGTCTTCGGTCTCCAGGTGCCGGAAAAGGACGGGCGGGATGAGGCTGCCGGTGCCGCAGAGGCCGTGCATTTTCCGTTTCCCCTTCTCGCCAAGACCATGCGGCATGTTCTGCTGGAGCATGGCGAGGACATTCTGGTGAAGTGCCCCAACAGCGGCCTGCCGGCCCTGCGGGAGGCCATTGCCCAGTACCTTCGGCGGAGCCGGGGCATTCAGGTGGAGCCGGAGCAGATCGTCATCGGATCCGGTGCGGAGTACCTCTATGCCATGCTGACCCAGATGCTGGGCCGGGAGAAAATCTACGGTCTGGAGGATCCCTCCTATGAGAAGATCCGGCAGGTCTATGCCGGCAGCGGCGTTCAATGCGAGCTGCTGCGGCTGGGGCGGAACGGCATTCTCTCCGGAGAGCTCCGCCGGACCCGGGCGGAGATCCTTCATGTGACGCCCTTCAACAGCTTCCCCAGCGGCGTCACCGCCAGCGCCTCCAAGCGCCACGAGTACATCCGCTGGGCCCGGGACCGCGGCGGCCTCATCATCGAGGATGACTTTGATTCGGAGTTTTCCGCCTCGACCAAATCCGAGGACACCCTGTTTTCTCTGGAGCCGGAGGAAAGCGTGATCTATCTGAACACCTTTTCCCAAACCATTGCGCCCTCCTTCCGTATCGGCTACCTGGTGCTGCCCGCGAAGCGCGCCCAGGCGCTGTGGGAGCGGATCTCCTTCTACTCCTGCACCGTACCGGTCTTTGAGCAGTACGTCCTGGCCGAGTTCATCCGCAACGGCAGCTTCGAGCGCCACATCAACCGCGTGCGCCGCCAACGGCGGACCCGGGGCATGTGAGGCGAAGACATTGGTATGAAAGACAGAAAGGAGCCCCTATGGGAATGTTTGTGAACCCGGATAATTCCGCGTTTCAGTCGGCGCTGAATGCGCGGATTTATGTGGACAAGAGCGGGCTGATCAACTACATGAACAGCGTGCTGGCGTCGACGGATGCCTTTATATGCAACAGCCGGCCCCGGCGATTCGGGAAATCCATTACCGCCAATATGCTGACGGCTTACTACAGCAGGGGCTGCCAGTCTGAGGCGATGTTTTCCGGCCTGGAGATCGGAAAGGCGCCGGATTTTCGAAAGCATCTCAATCAATATGATGTGATCCATTGGGATATTCAGTGGTGTCTGGAGCCGGCAGGGGCACCGGAGCAGGTGGTATCCTATCTTTCGGAGCAGACCATTCGGGAATTGAGGGAGTATTATCCGGATATCGTGGAGGAGAAGTGTACCTCGCTGCCGGAGGTGCTGGCCCGGATTTATACGGAAACCGGCAGCAGATTCATCGTTATTGTGGATGAGTGGGATGTGCTGATCCGGGATGAGGCGGCGAACCAGAAGGTGATGGAGGCGTACATCAGCTTCCTTCGGGCCATGTTCAAGGGAACAGAGCCCAGTCGCTATATCGCGCTGGCGTATCTGACGGGGATACTTCCCATCAAGCGGGAGAAGACGCAGTCAGCACTCAACAATTTTGATGAGTTTACCATGGTGAGCCCCAGCAGTCTGGCACGCTACATTGGCTTCACAGAGGACGAGGTAAAGGCGCTTGCGGAGACCTATCACCGGGATTTCAGCGAGGTGAAGCGCTGGTATGACGGGTATCTGCTGCGGGATTACCAAGTATACAATCCGCGGGCGGTGACCGGTGTCATGCTGAAGGGAGAGTTCAAAAGCTATTGGTCCGAAACCGCTTCCTATGAGACCATCGTACCGTTGATCAACATGGATTATGACGGCCTGAAGACCGCCATCATTGAAATGCTTTCCGGGGCTGCTGTGAAGGTGAACACATCCACCTTCAAAAATGATACGGTGAATATTCAAAGTCGGGACGATGTGCTGAGCTACATGATTCATCTGGGATATCTTGGCTATGACCAGACCAGAAAGACGGCATTCGTCCCCAATGAGGAGATTCGTCAGGAACTTGCGGCGGCGGTCGAGAGCAGACCCTGGAATGAGCTGACTAAGTTCTGGCAGGCCTCGAACAGGCTTTTGCAGGCCACGCTGCAGATGGATGGCACGACGGTCGCAGAGCAGATCGAAAGGATTCATAACGAATATGCGTCCGTGATCCAGCATCACAATGAGAATTCCATGAGCAGCGTGCTGAGCATAGCGTATCTCAGCGCCATGCAGTTCTATTTTAAGCCAATGCGGGAGCTCCCGACAGGAAGGGGCTTTGCCGACTTTGTCTTTTTGCCGAAGCCGGAATACCGCAATGAATATCCGGCGCTGCTGGTGGAGCTGAAATGGAATCAGTCTGTAGAGACCGCATTGCAGCAGATGCGGGAGAAGAAATATCCGGAGGGCATCGCGGAATATACGGGTGATGTTTTGCTGGTGGGCATCAATTA
>CAVATZ010000091.1:0-6860 GCA_963591655.1 Clostridiales bacterium | reverse complement strand
CGGAAGATCAGCTCGCCCTCCCGCCCGGCGTCGCAGGCGTTGACGATCTCCGTCACATCCTCCCGCGCCATGAGCCGCGTCACATTGTCCAGAGCCGCCTCCTTGCCGGGGATGGGGGCATAGCGGAAGGGCTCCGGCAGGATGGGCAGGTCCTCGTAGCGCCACTTTTTGAAGCGCTCGTCGTAGCCGCCCGCGTCCAGCGGGGACACCAGATGCCCCACGCACCAGGAAACGATCAGGCCGCTGCCCTCGTAAAAGCCGTCGGCCCTGGAGGAAGCCCCCAGGGCCGACGCCACGGCTTTCGCCACGCTCGGTTTCTCACAGATCACCAGCTTACTCATGCTCGTCCTCCGTTTCCGCCCGCGGCGCGGGCTCGTCCTCGTTGATGTACTCCTCGTCGGGGAAATCGTACTCGTCGGGGTCGGCGCTGACCTTCACGCCGCTGCGGTTGGGCTTCACGAACTTCACATAGACGAAGGCCCCGCCGCCCGCCAGCGCCAGCAGAAGGACGATGACCAGCCCACTGCCGCCGCTCTTTTTCTCCGGCTGCTCCGGCTCGGTCTCCCTGACCGGCTCTTTGCCCGTACACTCGGAGAGGTTGGTCCTGCAGACGGGGCAGGAGGTATCCACCGCGCCGACCGCGCATTTTTCCTTACAGGTGCAAACGGCGGGGGCGGCGGCCTGCTCCTCCTCGTCCATCAGGGCCAGCAGGTCGCGCTCGTCCACCTGGTTGAGGAAGTGGACGGTGTTCTCCCCGTCCTCCGCCCGGTCGATGACGATGTAGAAATAATTGCCGGTCTTTGTGACCACGGTGATGAACTGCTTGTCCCCGGCGCTCTCGCCGGCGATATCGTCCACCAGGGTCATGTTGCCCTCCGGGGTCAGGGGCTGGGGCTCATAGCCGCCCGTGGTCTCCTCCTCGCCGGTATAGTAGGGCTCTCCGTCCCCGCCGCCGGCGAAGGCCACGGTGGAGGTGGCCGCCATGCACAAAAGCGCCAGAAGCGCGGCGGCAAAGCGGCGAATTACGCGCTTACGCTTCATCTTCCATGCCCTCCGTTTCCCCGGTCTCCATGAACTCCTCCGGCAGGGAGATCCTGCCGCTGGCGTAGGCTTTCAGGAAGGCGGTGAGCTCCCGGTTGTCCATGCGGACCGCCTTGACCATGCGGACGATCTCCAGGTTCTCCTCCTCCGTGAGCTGGGCTTCCAGCGCCCGGAGGCGCTTCTGCTGCTCCGCGATCTTCTCCTTCGTTCTCTCGATATCCTTGCGGATCTTCTCGGTGGTTGCCATGATTACAATGCTCCTTTCGATGACAAGATTTTTTCGTATCGGTATTTCATTTGCGCCGGGTACAGCGGTTCGGACGGACGGCGTTTGCCGGTCCACTCCCGTCCGCCCGCCAGCCCCGCGCATTGCCAGCCGGAGGCACGGAGGCTGACGCCGCTCTCCGTGTCCAGGATATAGGTGACGATCCTCCGGTAGCCCAGGACCTTCGCTGCCCGCGCCGCCGCGCCATAGAGGAAGCTGCAGGCGTTCTTTGTCCCGTCCGTGCAGAGACGGTTGACCTCCAGGGTCAGCCCGTCGTCCAGGTAACGGCTCACCGGCCGCCCCACGATGGCGACGCCTGCCAGCCTGCCGGCCTCCACACAGCCCAGAGAGAACTTGTGTCCCCGCACAGGCTTATGATGGCGGTGATGTTCCGCGACGAAGCGGTTTGCGTCAGCAAGGGATACCGGAATCAATTCAAGCATTGGCGCCGCCTCCTCTCAGTCATAGGGCGGTCTGCCGTAGGCGTAGAAGTGGGACTGCCAGTAATTCGAGTTGAGGCTGGTGTACTGGATGGGATCCCCGCAGTGCAGGAGCATCCCGTCGCCCACATAAAAGCCCACATGGCTGACCCCCGGCGTGTCGTAGGTGCCCACGAAGAACACCAGATCCCCCGGCCGCGGGTCGGATACCCGCGTGCAGATGTTGTAGAGCCCCTGGGCGCCCAGCCGCCCGGTATCGCACAGGCCGCTGTTGGTCAGCACATAGCTGACAAAGCCGGAGCAGTCAAAGGAGGTGGCGGGGCTGCTGCCGCCCCAGACATAGGGAAAGCCCAGATACTTCTCCGCCTCCGTGATCAGCGCGGCAAAGCGCTCGTCGGACAGGTACTCCGCCGGGATCTCGTACCTGGCGGGCGGGTTGGTCACATACTTGGATACATACCCGGAGGACGGGAACAGGTCCGGGCGGTTGCCCAGGGTGGACATATACACGGCGTACAGGGAAAGGGTCTCCCGGTCCATCATGTAGACCGGCAGATGGGAGAGGTCGAAGTTCTCCAGCTTCACGGTGCAGATGTAGTAGTCGTAATAGACCCGGTAGCTGTCCGTATGGGTGTTGCCGTCCGCGTCCGTCCAGGTGTCCGTCTCGATGTAGTACCGCCGCTCCACCTCCACCGTCTCGGTAAGGATATATTGCTTGTCGAACAGCATTTGAAGATCCCCCTGCACCTGGTCTATGGTGAAGGTCCCCTCGTGGAGCGCCGACAGGATGGACAGCAGCACATAGGGATCGTGCTCGATGTCGTCCAGGTCAAAGTGGTACTCGTCATAGTCATGGGTCTGCTCATAGGTATCCAGGTACTCCCGCAGCTCGTCCTCTTTGGCGCAGTAGGCGGCCTCCGCCGCCAGCAGGTCCGCGTCCTCGGAGAGGTAGGAGGAGGCCACGATGTTGGACACGCCTCCGCCCAGCATGGAGGAGCAGGATTGCAGCAGCCCCAGCAGCATCACCAGCACAAGGCCGATGCCGCCGATGATAAGGAACACCTTCTTGTGCCGGGCTATGAACGCTCCGGTTTTCTTCGCCGCCTCCGCGGCTTTCTTCGTACCCTTCGCCGCCGTCCGCGCCGCTGTCTTTGCACCCTCCGCGTTGTGCGCCGCCCGGTAGGCCGCCGCGTACTGCCTTTGCAGCCGCTTCTTCTGCCAGATACGGGAGATGGGATCGGAGGCCGCAAGCTGGGGGTTCTCATGGAGCGCCTTTTGATACAGCGCCTGGGCGTTGGCCTTCACCGCCGTCTGCTCCGCCTTTGCCGCCTCCCGCCAGGGCTTCACCAGCCGCTCCGCCCGCCAGTTTTGGTATCTGCGGCTCCCGTAGCCTACGGCCTTCTCCATGCCGCGCTCGGCAAGGTGGCCCGCCGCCACGCCCGCGTTCTCGTTCTCCACCTCCCGCACCTTGGCGTGGGCGGCGTGGGAGACCTCCTGCAGCGGCCGGGTCAGCGGATTGGGCAGAGGCTGGCTGACAGCGGCGGGCTTGTCCGTCTCCTTGAATACCAGCCTCGTGCGGCCGGCGCCGGAAGCCTCGTCAAAGACGCGCTCCGTGCCCAAAACGCGCTGCTTCGGGATGGCGGCCCGCGCCGCGTCCAGCCTGTCCGCCGCCTTGTCGGAACGGTCCACATATTTCTTCAAAGCGGGGTCTGCCCGTTCCTCCTCGGTGAATTGCAGCCGGGAGGAGGGGCGGTCCGCTGCCGCCTTGCCCTCCCGGTAGGCTCTGCGGCGCTTTTTCCGCTTTTTCTTCTGGGACTTCCGAACGCGCCGGTCGTCCAGATGGTGGAGGGCGGTCCCCGCCAGCGCCGCGGGATCGCCGGAGGGCGAATAGTCCTGCTCCGGGGGACGGTCTGAAACACGGCTTGCCTCGCCTGTGACCAGGTTGACGGAGATGGCTCCGTCGCGGGTCATCTTCTGCGTTTCCTTCTCAGCGGCTTTCCACTCCTTCACTCGTCACCACCTGCCTTTCCGTAGGGGCAAACGCTCACGCACCCGCCCGTCTCGATCATGGAGATATACTGGAAAATGGGATAGGCCTGGGGCGGACAGACCGCGTTGCCCAGCGCTTTCAGCCGGAGGGCGCGGTCCGCGGTGTTTTCGGTGATACGGGGGACTCCTTCCGGCTCGGCGGCCCAGAGGATACGTCCGTCCATTTCCGGGGGAAGCCCATGAGCCATTCCACCCAATCCGGGTTCAGCGCCGCCGTGTCCGACAGGGGCTGCTCCTGCCGGATCACCTGGGCGGACAGGTTGCTGGTCGGGGGCTTGCCCCGGAAGGCCGTGGGTTTCAGCGTGGAGCGGTAGCCCTCCGACGCTGCCGGGGTCAGGTAGAACACCGCCGCCGACAGGCTCAGGCTCCAGATGGCGCCGTTTTTGTTGATCTTGCGGAAGATCCCGTTGTCGGAGAGGTACACATCCAGGTTGGCCGCGTCCCTGCAGGTGTTCTTGTCGGAGGCAAGGGGCGTGGGAAACATCAGCCGCGACGATAAAAGTTCGCTGGCGCTCATGCCATGCGCCGACGCCGCAAGCCGGAAATACGAATGGGAGAACAGCGTATCCCGCTTTTGCCAGGTCAAAGATCGTTTTGTCGAGGCCCAGATCGATGAAGCCAGCAACATTTTCCCCAAGCACCCAACGGGGCCGCAGCTCGGTAATAACGCGGCACATTTCCGGCCACAGGTAGCGTTCATCCGCAAAGCCCTTTCGCTGCCCCGCGGTGGAGAAGGGCTGGCAGGGAAAGCCGCCGGAGACGACGGTAACGGTTTCAAGTCCTGTTTTTTCAAAAAACGCCTCCTTCGTGAAAGTCGTGATGTCCCGGAACCTCGGCACCTCCGGCCAGTGCTTTTCCAGAACGGAATAGGGATAGTCCGCCCACTCGCATTGACAGACGGTGCGGAAGCCCGCCGCCTCCGCCGCAAGGTCCAGCCCGCCGATGCCGGAGAACAGGCTCACATGGGTCAGCTCAGTCATAGTCGTCCTCGCAGGAAGGATCTTCGCAGCGGTCACAGCAGCGGCCGCAGCCGATGCCGTCCGCCGCTCCCTCCGGGTCATAGGGGCGCAGCAGCTTTTTCCGCAGGCAGGCCTCCAGGGTATCCCGGCCCCACGCCTCCTCGCCGTCCTTCGGCAGCCGCCAGCTCCGGCACAGGCGCTTCGCCCAGCGCTCATAGCCGGAAACACGCTTCTGGATCCTGCGCAGGTCCTTCTCCGTCTCCGCCTCCGTCAGATGCCGCTCCGTAACGAAGGCCCGGACAAACAGATCGTGCAGGTCGCCCGTCAGCATACGGAAATCGCTGGCGGAGATGATGTAGGCGGGGTCCCAGGCGGCAGCGGCGCGCTGCTTTTCCTGAATTTTTGTGTCATGTTCTTTCAGCACGGCGGTCAGCGGCGTGAGCTCCGCCGCCTTCAGCTCGGCAAGGTCCTTTTTATCCCCGAACACCAGGTAGCGGCCGGGGATGCGCCAGGCGGCGAACTTCTCCTCCGCGATCTCCCCGTAGCGCTTCGCCGTATCGGCCAGATTTTCCAGATCCCCCTCGTCCTTCACCTTTCCCGCCAGGAAGGCGAGCTGGTGGAGAAGGCCGTACAGATGCACCTCGTCGTTGATGTGGCTTTCATAGGTCTTGCTGTCGATGACATATTTCATGGTCCTGTCCCATCCTTTCCTTATCCGTTTTCGCTGTCATGATCGTCATAGAGGGAGAGCTGGCCGCCCAGTCCCAGCAGGGAGCGGAGATAGGCCTTGCCCTCCGGCGTGATGACCGTCTGCTGGCCGAAGCGCCCGTTCTTCCAGAAATCCTTCACCTGAAACAGCCCCGCGTTGGAGGGCTTGCTGTAGGGCAGAAGATAGCCTGCCGGGCAGCGGTAGAGAAAGCCCGCATCCATAAGAAAACGGCAGAAGGCGCGCTCGCCCATGGCAAGCTCCTTGGCCGTGGCCCGGAGGTTGGTGCAGTCCTCCGGGTGGACGAAGGCGTCATAGAAATCCGCTTTCGGCCGCATGGCCTCCACCTGCCGGCGCAGGCGGGCGCTCTGCTCATGCTCCGCCAGAAGCTGGCCGGCGAAGGCCAGCAGCACCGCCGGATCCCCCGCCGCC
Source organism: Clostridiales bacterium (assembly GCA_963591655.1). GTDB lineage: Bacteria > Bacillota > Clostridia > Lachnospirales > Lachnospiraceae > Oribacterium. The sequence goes on along the minus strand of CAVATZ010000091.1, from coordinate 968 downwards.
TGCTCCAGCAGGGAAGGCGTCAGGTAGCCGCCCGTCCTGCGGATGGCGGGCAGCACCTCGTCGAACACCCATTTCTCGAACCGCTCCGCGCCGGGGAGCCTGCTGTGGGTGATGAGGCGGTACACGTCGCCCTCCGAAATGAAGGAGAGGCTTTGCATCCCTTTGGGGGTAAGGGCGTCGTGTTTCACGACACCCTTGCAGTGCCTGCGCAGCGCGTCCCTGGTATTGTTGTAGCCCAGGGCAGCCGCCACATCGGTCCCGCAGAACAGCGCCCTGCCGTTTTCCTCGATGACGCGCACTCTGCCAAATTCGCCGCTTTCAAAAACAGCCAGTTTGTTATCCATTGTCACAGTCTCCTTCCATATCGTAGTTATTGTCGTTGTCGTGGGCAACCTCGCTGGGCTTGGTGGTGAGGAGCCTATACAGCTCCGTATCCTTCGGGAACTCGTCCTTGAAGGGCAGGATCACGTTCTGGAAGAACAGAAGGCCGCTGCCGGGGTCCGCGTTGGTCACATAGGCAAGCTGCTCGGCGGAGATGTTCAGCCGCTCCGTCATCAGCTTGCGGTCGCCTGCGGAGAGGTTCAGCAGGTAGATAAAATCGCTGTTTTCCAGAATGTTTTCGATCTCCGGCGAGGAAAGCAGGTCTTTGGGGTTCTGCGTCGCCCCGGTCGGGACGCCGCCCCATTTTCTAAAACGCTTCCAGACCTCCGCGCTGTATGCCGCCGTCTGTTCCTCCTTCAAGAGCAGGTGAAATTCGTCCACGAAATACCAGGTGGCCCGTCCAATGGAGCGGTTCACCGTGACGGTGTTCCACACCGCGTCCTGGACAATGAGCATCCCCGGCTTTTTCAGGTTCTTGCCCAGACCCTTGATATCGAAGCAGACCAGGCGGCTGCGGATATCCACGGTGGTGCGGTGGTTGAAGAAGTTGAGCGAGCCGTTCACATACAGGTCCAGCGCCTGGGCCA
>CAVATZ010000090.1:0-6915 GCA_963591655.1 Clostridiales bacterium | reverse complement strand
GTCAGATTGTTGGAGAGGTTGGACAGGGCCGTCACCGGACCGAAGCTGCCGAGCGTCAGCACCAGTGCCAGCAGCATTTCCCGAAGCGCGAGCTGTCCGCTGCCATACAGGGAAAGCGTCAGAAACAGCTGACAAAAGGAAAAGCCGAGAATGGCAAGTCCCGTCAGCGCCGTCTGGTCCGCCTCCAGGAAAGACAGCCGCCTCTGACGCCCCGCCAGATCATCCGACATTTCGCGAAGCTGCGCCGCCTTCACGCCGCACTGCCCGTACTGCAGAAGCTCCCGGAGTCCCCGCAGGTTCTCCAGCATCCGGCTGTTGAGGGCCGAAAAGGCCGTGCGGTACTGTACGCCCGCATCCCTTCCCCGCGCGGAATTCCAGAGCGGCAGGGCAGCGCCCACCGTGAGATAGCCGAGAAGCGCCGGGAAGATGCAGTAAATATGCAGGTTTCCGAGCACCCCCAGCAGGATCAGGCAGACCAGCACCGCGATGGCAATGGGCGAGATGGTGTGGGCATAGAAGACCTCCAGCAGCTCAATGTCGCTGGTGATCACCGAAATCAGCTCCCCCTTGTCCCGCCCGGAAAGCTTCGCCGGGCACAGCGTCCGGAGCTTTGCGAAAACCCGATGCCGAATCACCGCAAGCAGCTTAAACGCAATATAGTGGTTGCACTGCTGCTCCCCGTAATGGAGAATGCCCCGCAGCAGCGCCGCGAGCCCGATCAGCCAGAACAGACGTCCCAGCAGCGCCCCCGGCGCGAAAAAACAGAGCACCGCAAGAGGCGTGAGCATGATGGCGCAGAGCTGCCCCAGTGTGCCCAGCAGAATCGCCAGCAGCATAAAGGGCAGCAGCGGCCCCGCCAGCACGATGAGCCTCCCCATGATCTTAATTCCCGACCTGCGCATCCTTCCTCCTCTCCTGTTGTCCGTAATGCTCCAGCAGGCTCTGCTCCTCGTAAAGCCTTGCAAACTCGCCCTTCGCCGCGAGCAGCGCCTCAAAGCTGCCGGATTCCAGCAGCGTGCCCTGCTGCAGCACATAGATCTGCGCCGAGTCCCGGGCATTGGACAGGCGATGCGTGATCTGCAGCACCGCATGCCGTTCCGACAGCGCCCGGATCACCCGGAGAATTGCCGCCTCACTCTCCGCATCGATGTTCGAGCTTGCCTCATCAAAAATATACAGCGGCGAATCCCTCAGCAGCGCCCGGGCCAGCGCCAGCCGCTGCCGCTGCCCGCCGGAGAGATTGCTGCCGCCCTCCGTGAGCTTCGTTTGCAGCCCCTCTCCCCGGGAAAGAAAATCCCAGAGACAGGCCTGCTGCAGCGCATGGATCAGCGCCTCCTCCGAAGCCGTCGGATCCGCCATCCGGAGATTTTCCTCCACCGTACCCGCAAAAATCATGCTGTCGTGCCCCAGCAGCGTGATGTTTTTCTGCAGACTTTCCGGGGCAATGTCTTCGCGCCGGAGCTGCCCCGCCGGCCCAGCTGTCGCTGAACCCGCAGGATAACAAAGTAAGATCTCGCCGCGATAGCCCTTTTTCTGCCCCGTGAGGAGGGCGGCAATGGTGCTTTTGCCGCTGCCGCTCATGCCCACGAGACTGACGAGTCCCTTTTCCGGAATGGTCAGAGAAATGTCCTTGAGCACCTCCCGCTCCCCATCGTAGGAGAACGAAAGATCCCGCAGCACGACTGAAAAAGCCGCGCCCGAAAGCATTTCCCTGCCGGGCACCGGCGCTTCCAGATCAAGGATCCGGAACAGCTTGTCGCTGGCCGCCATGCCGTTCATGGCGATGTGGAAGAAGGAGCCCAGGAGCCGCATCGGAATAAAAAACTCCGACGCCAGCAGCAGGATGGTCAGGGCCTGCCCCAGACTGGCCTGACCGCTGCGGCACGCGAGAACCGCAAGCATCATGCCCAGCGCCGCGCCGCCGTAGGCCACGAGATCCATCACCACGATGGAATTCAACTGCATCATCAGCACCTTCATGGTGATCTTTCGGAAGTTTTCCGCCTCCGCATCCATTTCCGCGGCCTTCCGGCCGTCCGCGCCGTAGATCTTCAGCGTGGTGAGACCCTGGAGATTCTCGAGGAAGCTGTCCCCGAGCGCCGTGTAGCTGTCCCAGTACTTTCCCAGCAGGCGCTTCGCGATTTTCTGCACCAGCACGATGGTCACCGGGATCAGCGGCACGCAGAGCAGCAGCACGAGACTCGCCCGGAGACTGATGCGGCAGAGCGCCAGAAACAGGGTGAGCGGTGCCAGCAGACTGTAGAACAGCTGCGGAAGATACCGGCCGAAATAGATTTCCAATTGTTCAATGCCTTCGGACATGAGCTGCACGGCCTCCGCCGTAGGCACCTGCTCATGATAAGCAGGGCCCAGACTGCTGAGCTTCTCAAAAAGAAGGCAGCGCAGCCTCGACTTCACCGCCGCACCGGCCAGGCAGGAGCAGCGTGCGGCATTCCGGGCACAAAGGGCCCGCATCAGGACTGCCGAAAGAAGCGGCACGCCCGCCGTCAGCCACGTAATGCCCTGTCCCCTCTGCTGCAGCAGACGATCCGCAGCCCATCCCAGACGATACATGATCAGGATGGACCAAAGCAGCCCTGCCCACTGCCAGCCGACCTGCGCAAAGACATATTTCCGGGCGTCTGCCATGAGGGCGAATAAGCGTTTATTGATCATGTTTTTTCTCCCTTATGCTGCAGACCAGGTGCCAGATCGCCATACCGGGATGGTACAGCAGCATCCGGGGCCCGGAGAAGCGCATCACCTGCCGGATCCGCTCCCGCATCTCCGGCTTGTAGCAATGCACCTTGCAGTTCGCACAGAAGGTCTTCTTCTCCATGAAGGGACAATGCCGGCTGCGAAGCTGTGCATAATCCGAAAGCTTCTGGCAGTCCGGACAAAGTCCGGACGTGCCCTGCTGCCCCCTGTGCTGCTTCCGGCAGTAGAGTCGGATCATTTCATGAACGACCCGCTGCTCCTTTTGGCGCTTCGCTTCCACCGCCGGATTGATTTTTTTCTTTTCCATATAGACTCCTCAGGCCGCGTCCTCCTCGGAACGCTTCCGCCGGGGCAGCACCAGTCCCAGAGTGCCGACAATGCCGAGAATACCGAGTGCCGCCATCTCATTCACCGGCGTCGTATCTCCCGTGTAGGGGATTTCTCTGCCGTCAATGGTGGTGACCTTCTCTGTATCGGCGACCTTGCTGCTCTTCGTGCTGCCGGCCGCTGTCTTGGTGCTGCTCTTGCTGCTTGTGGTGGAAGTGGAGCGGTTGCTGTTGGCTGCCGCATTCACTGCCTGAGCAGCAGCTGTGGTGGTGCCTGCAGCAGCTGTGGTACCGGTAGTACCTGTTGTGGTGGTACCGGTGGTCGTGCTGCTTGTCGTGGACGTAGAGGACGAGCTGTCGTCATCATCGTCGTCGCTGACATCACCGGAAAGCTTGTTCCAGGTAGACTCCGTGATCTTCGTCTTGGAGCTCCATGTGATCTTGAGACGCGCCTTTACGGGCTCATCTCCCATCACGTCCACATGCGGATCCACCTCGCACTTATAGTAGGTGCTGGTGTCATTCGGCAGGCTGAACTCATGGATCCACTTGCTGTTCTCCGTGGATACCAGAGTCGCCGGTACGTAATCTCCGTCGCTGTAGATATAGAAATCTCCCTCGCCGAGATGCGCCGTAATGCCGCTCTTGTTCATCTTCTTCGTCACGAGGCGCATGGTGATCTCACCATCCTCGATCATGATATAGGCCGGGCTTGAGATACAGTCCGCACCGGCCGATGCCTGGTTCTTCGTGGCATGCCAGAGCTGCACCTTCACCTTGTAGTATCCATCCTTCGAGGTGGTCTCCTTGGTATCTGAGGACGAACTGCTGGAGCTGGAGCTTGAGCTTGTGCTGCTGTTTGTTGTGGTCGAACTGTTGGTGGAGCTGGAGCTCGATTCCTTCAGCCCATTGATGGCGGCCTTCAGGGACAGGAGCTGTGCATCCACAGTTTCCTGATCCACCGAGTCGTCATCAACCAACGTCTCCGCAATATCATATTCCAACTGCAGAGCACGGACCGTCGCCTCAGTATAGACACTCTTCTGGGCCAGCAGAAGCTTTGCCCGGGTCATGAGGGTCTTCAATGTCTTCCGATTCACCTCCTCTGTCGCCGTCTCGGTTGTCTTAAGCGCCGCCTTCGCCTCCTTCAGCAGGGTCACTGCTTCATCAATGTCACTCTGGCTGCACTTGTTCTCCTTGGCCAGCGCCAGGATTTCCCTGCCGTATTCCAGGGCCTTCTCCAGCTGCTTGAACGTAAGCTCTGTGTAGTCCTTGCTGCTGTAGCCTTCCAGGAGCTTGATGAGACTCTCCAGAGAGCCGTATTTCAGGCCGGTGCTGTTGTTGTTGTCATCATCGTTGCTGCCGGTTCTTGCCACCGCTGCGCTCAGATCCGCCACCATGCTCTCAATCATCGCCGGTGTCACGTCCTCCGCACTCTGCATTGCGTCAGCCAGGGCATAAATGCTCTGGAGCTCCCGCCATGCATTCTTGCTGTAGTCGCTTTCCTGGGCAATCAGTGCATCCGTCAGAGCCTCATCCAGCTTCGTATAGTCGGACTTCTCCGCCTTCTTGAGGAGCGCCTCCACAGCAGCGTTCATAGCTGCGGCTCTCTGATCCACCAGATCCTGTGTGGATGTCGCGCTGCTCTTCACCGCGTCAGCTGCCGTCAGGTTTTCCTCCACCACAGCCCAGCTTGCGCTCGTGTACTTTGACTCGTTCAGCTTCTCTGCTGCCTTCACAGCGGCATTCAAGGCCTTGAAATCGAGGGTGGAGTCAATGTTGGTGACGCCGTTAACATAGTCAAGGCTTGACCAGTCAATCTTGATCTTCGCCTCCTGCGTCGGCTCCGGTGCGATCGGCACATTCACCTGCACGTCAATGTAGGTGGTGCCGTAATCGACATTAAAGCCCAGCATCGTCGGATAGTCCGGAATGCTTGCCGGCCAGTCGGCATCCTTCACCCCTGTTATCTCATAACCGTCGTCACTGGTGCTGACACCGGTGATCCGCTTCATAGACTTGAGGGAACCCGTCTTCTCGTAGGCCTCAATTTCATTAAACTTCGTATACAGTGTCCACTGGCCGTCCTTCAGGATCATGGTGCCGAGATCTGTACCATGGTCCAATGCATTGTTGCCCATGGACTTCTTGCTCGGATCCGAGTACTGCATGAGATCGTAATCCACGGTATAGGTGCCGTCTTGATACGTGTCCTCCGCTGTCAACGCAATCTCATCCTCGCTGGCCAGGGCGATGGCATAGGCATTGCTCTTCTTTACTGTCTTTGTTCGCTTCACATCGGAGCCGGAAGCGATGTCTTCATCCTCCTCTTCATATTCTTCCTCATCCGACCACTCGCTGTCCTCTTCTGCATCGTCATCCGCCCAGCTTTCCTGGTCAGCTTCCCAGTCGTCATAGTCGTAATCTGCGGTGTCTACAGCATTGAGCTCTGCCGACATCGCAAGATACTGAGCCTTCAGGGAGTAATCCAGAAGGCTCGCCTGCCCCTTGGACAGGAGGACCTGACCGTTGACCGCAAGCTCTGCTACATCCATGGACCTCACCCATGCCTTGTAGCCGATGAGACCGACGTAATTTACGGTATCCTCGTCCTTCGCTTCCTCCAGCGTGTCCGCAAGGGCCGCCATGTCGTCTTCACTCTCTGTGAGACGCACGAGCTGCGCTCTCGCCTCCATCAGCGCCTGAATGGCTTCCTCGCATTCCGCATCGGAAAGCTCATTTTCTGCGAGGGCTTCGGCATTGGACAGGGCCGTAGCAAAGGTCGCCCAGGAATCAGATGTGTAATTCTCCTCCTGATACCAGGACTTATAATCCGATACGAAGGACTTCAGCGAATTGCTCTTGCTGCTGTCCGCATCGTCGTCCTTCTTGTTATCCTCTCCCGTAGTCAGTGCCTCCACGGCCGCCGCAATCTGATTCTGATAATCCTCAGCAGCCTCCCGGCTCACTTCGGTCTCATCCCGAATCTCGCTGCGGATGGCAATCACCAGCTCCTGCAGTGCCTTCCGGCTGCTCTCGCTGTACTGCTTGTCGTTGGCCTTCTTAAGCGCATCGGCGATGTCGCTCTTAAGGTCTGCGAGATCCGCCCGCTCCTTAAGCGCTGCCACAGCCTGTACCAATGTCTTCGCCTCGTCATCCACCTGGCTCTGCGCTGCGGTCCAGTTCTTCCGCAGTGTCTCCGCCTTCTCAACTTCTGACTTCAGCACCTGATACGTGGACGCCGTCCAGCTGTCCTCCGTCTCCAGCTTCTCCTTCGCGGAGTTCAATGCTTCATCCAGCGCCGTGAAGTCCGCACTGATCAGCACTGCATGGTCGAAGTCCAGTGCCAGACTGCATTCGCTGTCGCCGAGCATCAGCGGCAATGCCTCCTCGGTATAAGAAACGGTATAGCTTGCGGTCTTCTTATCTTCCGAAAGCTCCGCTGTCTGCCAGTCGCCGAACAGTCCCTTGTACTGTACGCTGTCAAAGGTATCGCCGCTGTCCTTCGTGAGGGACAGGGTCATCTTGCCGCCTTCGATGTTTGCCAGAACACTGAGTCCCGCAGCGGTTCCCTTCTCCGTATCCAGCGGGATCCGGTAAATGCCCTCCTTCAACGGATCCATTTCCCGCGCCGCCTTCAGAAGCTGAATCAGCTTTTCAATGCGCTCGGAGCTCTGGGCCTCGGTCCAGCTCTTCACCTCTGCCGTCGCTTCGGTGAAGAGTGCCGTCAGCGTATCCTTCTTCTCCTGGGAAAGACCGGTCTCTGTGGCAATGTAGTATTCCAGATTGTCAATCTCGCCCATAGCTGCGGAATTCTCGTAATCCTTCAGCGGGTTTTCGTCTACCTTCTCTGCGTTCATCACCCGGAGAA
>CAVATZ010000089.1:0-7782 GCA_963591655.1 Clostridiales bacterium | reverse complement strand
AATTATACTTCCTTGAAGTCGCCGTCCACTACATTGTCGTCGCTTGCGTTGCCTGTGCTCTGAGAAGCCTCACCGGCATTGCCGGCTGCGTCCTGGGCACCTGCGGCACCCTGTGCGGCCTGGGCCTGCTCATACACCTTGCTGAACAGTGCCTGAGAGGACTTCATCAGGGTCTCCTGTGCCGCCTTGATCTTCTCAGCGCCGTCCTTGGTGATGCTCTCCAGCGGGTTGGCTGCCAGAACATCCTCGAGGGCCTTCAGATCAGCCTCAACCTGAGACTTGTCGCTGCCGGAAATCTTGTCGCCCACATCCTCCAGGGCCTTCTTGGTCTGGAATACGATGGAGTCGGCACCGTTGCGGGTCTCAATGGCTTCCTTCTTCTCCTTGTCGGCTGCCTCGTACTGCTGTGCCTCCTGAACGGCCTTGTCGATGTCGTCCTTGGACATGTTGGAGCCGGAGGTGATGGTGATGTGCTGCTCCTTGCCGGTTCCCTGATCCTTAGCGGATACGTTTACGATACCGTTGGCATCGATGTCGAAGGTTACCTCGATCTTCGGTACACCGCGGCGTGCCGGCAGGATGCCGTCCAGTCTGAACTGGCCGAGGGTCTTGTTGTCGCGGGCGAACTCACGCTCACCCTGTACAACATGGATGTCTACAGCGGTCTGGTTGTCCTCTGCGGTAGAGAATACCTGAGAGGCTCTTGTCGGGATGGTGGTGTTTCTCTTGATGAGAGGGGTAGCCACGCCGCCCAGCGTCTCGATGGACAGTGTCAGCGGTGTGACATCCAGCAGAAGCACATCACCGGCACCGGCATCACCGGCCAGCTTGCCGCCCTGTACAGCAGCACCGAGTGCTACGCACTCATCCGGGTTCAGGGTCTTGGAAGGCTCCTTGCCTGTGAGCTGTCTTACCTTCTCCTGGGCCACCGGCATACGTGTGGAGCCGCCGACCAGAAGGACCTTGGAAAGCTCTGCCGCTGTGATACCGGCATCACGAAGGGCATTCTGTACCGGAAGAGCGGTTCTCTCTGTCAGATCAGAGGTCAGCTCCTCGAACTTCGCTCTGGTGAGGTTCATATCCAGGTGCTTCGGGCCCTCAGCGGTTGCGGTGATGAAGGGCAGGTTGATCTCTGTGGTTGTCGCCGTGGAAAGCTCCTTCTTTGCCTTCTCTGCGGCCTCCTTCAGTCTCTGAAGCGCCATCTTGTCCTGAGACAGATCCACATTTTCTGCCTTCTTGAACTCGTCTACCATCCACTGGGTAATGCGGTTGTCGTAGTCATCACCGCCGAGACGGGTATCACCGTTTGTCGCCAGAACCTCGATAACGCCGTCACCGATCTCAATGACAGATACATCGAAGGTACCGCCGCCCAGGTCATAAACCATGATCTTCTGCTCGGACTCATCGTCCAGGCCGTAAGCCAGTGCTGCGGCTGTCGGCTCGTTGATGATACGCTTTACCTCGAGACCTGCAATTCTGCCGGCGTCCTTGGTGGCCTGTCTCTGGGCATCGTTGAAGTATGCCGGAACGGTGATGACTGCCTCGCTTACCTTCTCACCGAGATAAGCCTCAGCATCTGCCTTCAGCTTCTGCAGGATCATTGCAGAGATCTCCTGCGGTGTGTAGCTCTTGCCGTCGATGCTTACCTTGTAGTCAGAGCCCATGTGTCTCTTGATGGAAGCGATGGTCCGGTCTGCATTGGTGACAGCCTGACGCTTTGCGGGCTCACCCACAAGTCTCTCGCCGTTCTTTGTGAAGGCCACTACGGAAGGGGTTGTTCTGAGACCCTCTGCATTGGCGATGACGGTGGGCTTACCACCCTCCATAACAGCTACACAGCTATTGGTTGTACCTAAGTCAATTCCTATAATCTTTCCCATGATCTTACTCTCCTTTTCTATTCCAAAACAATGCCTGTCTGTTTCTCTTTTATTTCTTCACCTTCACCATGGAGTGGCGGATGACGCTGCCCCGGAAGGTGTAGCCCTTCTGCAGGTCCTGGGTAATGATGTCCTCCTCGGCATCACTCTCTGTATCCGTCATCACCGCATTGTGCAGGTTCGGATCAAATTTCTGGCCCTCGGCTTCAATCGGCTGGACATCCAGATCACTGAACAGCTTCTGCAGCTGCTTGTAAATGCCCATCACACCCTTTGTGAAGGCATCCTCCAGGTCCTCCTCCTGAACCGTACCGAGAGCACGCTCGAAGTTGTCGTAAACGGGAAGCAGCTTCTCGATGACATCCTTCGATCCAAGCTCGAACATCTGGGATTTCTCCTTGTCTGTCCGCTTCCGGAAGTTGTCAAACTCCGCATAGAGCCGGGTGTATTTGTCCTTCCAGCCCGCAACCTCGTTCTCGTACTTCTCCTTCATGCTCTGCAGCTTGAGGTCATCGCTTTCCCCGGTCGTCTCCGCCTCTGCGGCGCCGCCGACATTGTCCTCTGCTGCCTCTTCTGTATTTTCTGCAGCCGCTTCGACTGCCTCTTCCTTCTTCTCCGCCTCTGCGGTCTCCTCCTGGTTCTCAGAAGGCTTCTTCATCTCTTCGTCGTTCAAGTCCTCTGCTCCTCTCTATCTATTTCTATTCCTTAAATGCCTGATCCATCTCATTCATGAGCCGCGACAGGATATCCAGCACCCGCTCGTAGTCCATCCGCTTGGGACCGATGACGCCGATGGTGCCCTTCATGCCGTTGCCCAGCTCGTAGTTGGCCGTCACCACCGAGCAGTCCGACATGTTCTGCAGCGGCGATTCCTCACCGATGTAAACCTGTATCTGCTTCTGTGAGTTCTCCACATCCTGCACCAGATCAATGAGCTCGTCCTTCTGCTCAAAGGCGGAAATCAGTCGGGAGGCGTTGTCCGTCTCCGTCAGCTCCGGGTATTTGAAAATGTTGGTGGCGCCGGAGGTGTAGATCTTCAGGTCCCGCTTGGCGAAATCCAGTGTGGCGATGATGGTCTCCATGATGGCGCGCAGCGTGCTCTTGTAGGCGGAGCGGGCATAGAGCTGTGCACAGCGTCCTTCGGTAATGTCTTCGGCATACAGTCCGTCCAGCTCATCATTTAAGATGAGGTTCAGGGACAATATGGTGTTGAAGTCCAGCTCCTCGCTGCCGTCCAGATGCACGGTGGCGGTTTTGACGATATTTCCCTCCATCATGATCACCAGAAGAAGCTTATTGACATCCACAATGGAGGTCTGCACAAACTTGATCCGGTTCCGGTGAATGGAAGGTCCCGAAACCATGGCCGCATAATTGGTGTCCGCCGCTACGGTTTTGGCCAGCTGCTTCAGCGTGGTCTCCAGACGGTCCACCCGCTCAAACATACTGGAACGCACCGCCTCCAGCTCATCCCGGTGACTGGCCATCAGCTGATCGACATAGAAGCGATAGCCCTTGTCCGTGGGGATTCGCCCGGCTGAGGTGTGGGGCTGTACAATGTAGCCCATCTCCTCCAGGTCGCTCATTTCGTTTCGGATGGTGGCGGAGCTCAGATTCAGTCCTGAGAACTTGCTGATGGTTCTGGAGCCCACAGGCTCGCTGGTCTCAAGATAGTTCTTGATAATGGTTGTCAATATCACAAGCTTTCGATTGTCCAGCTCCATCTCTGTCCGCCTCCCTGTTTCTTTAAGATTGTTAGCACTCAAAATATCGGAGTGCTAACATCTATTGCGTATCATACTCTCAAGGGATTTTACTGTCAAGGGTTTTTGCGTCAAAAAAAGGAAGGCTTTGCTCTCGCAAAGCCTTCGATACGGATTCATCTCGCGCTGGTAGCTCTCGATGAACTTGCCTGTGGCAAGCGACTCCCCCTAGGGAGTCGTCAGATCGTTACGAAGTTTGCCAGATGCAAACTTCTTCACTCTCGCCGCTCAGATATCTTGTAGTCATTCAGCTGGTCAGTAGAAGCTCGACCGCCATCCGGTCGGACAGGCTTCCGCTCTTGATGCCGGTGTCATAATCGAGGCAGCGGCGGATATAGCTCTGCAGGCTTTCCCGGGTGTAATGCTTCGCCTGCTCCAGCAGCTTCCCGGCGGCCCAGGGGCTGACGCCGATGTAGACGGCGCTTTCCTGTCGGCTCACGCCCTTCTGCAGGCACTCCTTGGCGAGGAGCAATTGGTTAAAGTTCCGGCGCATGAGGGCCAGCAGCTTCATGGGTGCCTCCTGCAGGAAAAGAAGGTCCCGGTAGCAGGCCATGGCCCGCTCTGTGTTGCCGAGACTCAGCTCCGTGATCATGTCGAAGACCCGGTCCTCCACATTTTCGGTGCAGATGGCCTCGAGATCCTCGTCCTCAATGACCTCCCGGCTGCCGGTATAGGCGATGAGCTTTTCCAGCTCGCTCAGGATATTGTCCATGCTGCTGCCGGTTTTCCGGAGCAGCTGCTCCATGGTGGAGCCCCGGATCTTCTTGCCTGCCTTCATGAGATAGCGGGCGGCCCAGGCCGCGAGCTGCTTCTCGTCCTGCTCCCCGAGCTCGCAGGCGAAGCCATGGGTGCTCACCAGCTTATAGAGCTTGTTCCGCTTATCCACCTCGTTTTCGATGAACATGAGGTGGCTGGAGCCCGGCATCTTCGGAAGATAGGTAAGGAGCCGCTCCGGCGGTGTCTTTTTGAAGAGCCCGGAGCCGCTGATCAGCACGAGACGGTGCTCCGCGAAGAAGGGCATGGTCTCCAGCGCATCGATCAGGGTATCCACATCCGGCATACCCTCGAAAAGCTGGTAGTTCATCCCGTCCTCGCCGCCGATGGCCTGCCGGAACATCTTCTTATAGGAAGTTTTCAGATATTCCTCACTGCCGTACAAAAGATACATTGGCCGGTAATTCCCGCTCTTCAGGTCGTTGTTCAGCTCGAGATAGCGGGTCTTTTCTTCTTTTTTGCTGCTTACTGCCATGCTCAGGCCTTCATTCTGGCGTTCACCTGATCGAAGTCCGCCGTCACATTGAGGTTCGGTGCCGGTGTCAGGAGGCTCACCACGATGTTCACAACGATGGCCAGCAGGAAGGCCGGCAGGAGCTCATAGATGTCCCAGAAGCCGCCCATGGGCCGCACCAGGTACTTCCAGATGAAGACCATGGCACCGCCGGTCAGCATGCTGCAGAAGGCACCGTAGAAATTCGAGCGGCGGGAGAACAGGGCCATCAGCACCACGGGGCCGAAGGAGGCACCGAAGCCCGCCCAGGCGAAGGACACGATCTGGAAGACGGAGCTGTCCGGGTTCCAGGCGATGACGATGGCGATGACGGCAATGATCAGGAGACTCGCCCTCGCGATATACATGGTTTTCTTCTCATCCAGCTCGATGCGGAAGACATTGTGGATAATGTCGTTGGCGATGGATGAAGAAGATGCCAGAAGCTGTGAATCCGCGGTGGACATGGTGGAGGCCAGGATGCCCGACAGCACGATGCCGGCGATCAGTGCCGGGAACAGGCCGTAGGAGGCCAGGCTATTGGCGATCAGCACAATGATGGTCTCGGACTGGGAGCCCACCAGTGTGTCCAGATTTCCGGCATTGGTCATACCGAGGCCCACCATGCCGATGAAGATGGCGATGCCCATGGAGATCACCACCCAGACGGAGGCGATACGGCGGGACAGAGTCAGCTTCTCCGCCTCCTCGATGGCCATGAAGCGCAGCAGGATGTGGGGCATGCCGAAGTAGCCGAGGCCCCAGGCCAGGGTGGACAGGATGGTAATGCAGTCAAAGCCGACTGCCGTGCCGTTCACGGGATCATGGGAAGCCAGCATGCTGAAGTAGCCGCTGAGGCCCGCTGCGTTCTGCATCACCACAGCCACACCGCCGGCCTGCTGTACACCGAAGATCAGTACGATGAGCAGCGCCAAAGACATGACAATGCTCTGAATGAAGTCGGTGGTGCTGGCCGCCAGGAAGCCGCCCAGTGAGGTATAGCCCACGATGACGAAGGCGCTGGCGATCATGGCCACATGGTAGTCCAGTCCGAAGAGGCTGGAGAAGAGCTTGCCGCAGGCGGCGAAGCCGGAGCCGGTGTAGGGGATGAAGAAAATGACGATCTCGACGGCCGCCACCAGGGTCAGCAGGCGCTTCGTGTCATTGTAGCGGTTGGAAAAAAATTCCGGAATGGTGATGGAATCGTTCACCTCGGAGTAGATCCGGATCCGCCGGGCCACGATGAGCCAGTTGAGATAGGTACCGATGCCGAGGCCGATGGCGGTCCAGCCCGGTGAAGCGATGCCGCTGAGATATGCGAGTCCCGGCAGTCCCATCAGGAGCCAGGAGGACATGTCTGAGGCCTCCGCGCTCATGGCGGTGACAAAGGGGCCCAGCTTTCTGCCGCCGAGATAGAAATCTCCGGCGCTGCCGGTACGGTCTGCGGTTTTGAAGCCGATGTAGAGCATGCCCAAAAGATAGATGAGCATGGCCAGCATCATGCCGATTTTTGCGATTGTCATCATTCTCCTCCTATGGCTTTAACACTTTACTGAGTGAAATTACCCCGTATCATACCGCATCATGCGGATTTAGGCAAGCCCGCAGCGGCAGCCTCTCTTGTTTAAATCTGCGTGCTGTGCTAGAGTAGCCGGAGTAAAAAGGCTTGCAGGAGGAAAAATGATGAACAGTATAGTGGATACGGCAGACAAAAAGCAGCTGGAGCTGTATATTCACATTCCCTTCTGCGCAAGGAAATGCAATTACTGCGACTTTCTGTCCTTTCCGGAGAAGCCGGAGGTCCAGGCAGACTATGTGCAGCAGCTCTGCCGGGAAATCCAGGCCGCTGCGCCCCTCGCGGAGAATTATGAGATCAGCAGCATTTTCATCGGGGGCGGCACGCCCTCGCTGCTCGATCCCCACGACATTTCCCGGATCCTCTCCGCGGCCTACGGCGCCTATAAGGTGCGGCGCAGCGCGGAGATCACCATCGAGGTGAATCCGGCCTCCACGCTCCGCTACAAGTTCCGGAGCTACCTGGAGTCCGGCATCAACCGGCTCTCCATCGGCCTGCAGTCCGCGAACAATGCGGAGCTCCGGACGCTGGGACGCCTTCACATCTTTGAGGACTTTCTGAAGTGCTACCAGGGCGCCCGGATGGAGGGCTTCCGGAACATCAACATTGACCTGATGGATGACATCCCGGGACAGACCTCGGCCTCCTGGCGGAAGACATTAAAAAACGTGCTCATGCTGAAGCCCGAGCACATTTCGATTTATAACCTTATTATTGAAGAGGGAACGCCCTTCTACCGGCTCTATCAGAGCGGCCGTCTGTCTCTCCCCGACGAGGACACGGTGGTGGAAAATGATGAAATCACCAAGGAGCTGACGCAGCATCACGGCTACGAGCGCTACGAGGTCAGCAACTACGCAAAGCCGGGCTTCGCCTGCCGCCACAACTACGGCTACTGGTCCGACGTGCCATATCTCGGCTTCGGTCTGGGCGCAGCCTCCTGCCTGAATCATACCCGCTGGTCCAACGTGCGGCGTCTCCCGGCCTATCTGGCCTGCGACATGGTGAAGGAGGCCGCCGAGGGCTTCCCCACTCTGCACGAGAATGTCAATGTCTTAAGCCGCAATGCCCAGATGGAGGAATTCATGTTTCTCGGCCTCCGACGCACTGCCGGCGTCTCCGAGCTCGCGTTCACCAGCCGCTTCTCCGTGGACATCCTCTCCGTCTACGGCCCCCAGCTCACGAAATACTGCGCTGCCGGCTTCATGACCCACGAGAACTACCACTACCGCTTCACCGACCGCGGCATGGACGTCAGCAACAGCATACTGGCGGAGTTTCTGCTGTGATTCC
>CAVATZ010000088.1:4011-7894 GCA_963591655.1 Clostridiales bacterium | reverse complement strand
CTGCAGACAAGCTGACCCGGCGGCTGATCCTGTCCTGCGAGTACCGGATTCTGAAATATTAAGCACAAAGAAAAAACTTCTGCCCGATGGACAGAAGTTTTTTTATACGCTCGCCGCTAAGGCATCCACCAATGGGGTGCCCCCCGCTGGCGAAGCCATCGCTGAGCCCATTGGTGGATTACCCCAGATCCACCATATGCATCTTGCCGTCCCGGAGCATGGAGAACTTGTCCATCGGATAGTTCTTCAGATTCTCCAGAATCTTCCGCTCGTCGGCCTCATTCAGCAGAGTCTGACGGGCCTTCTTGATCTCCACCTCCGTCTTATGCTTGGAGGGACCGCCCACGCAGCCGCCCTCGCAAACCATACCCTCGATGAAGTCCTCCGGCAGCTTGCCGAGCTTCAGAAGGGTCAGGGCTGTGGTGCACTCCTTGCCGCCGGAGCAGGGTCTCAGCTTGATGCCTGTGGTATCCTCGCCGCGCTCCTTCATGCACTCCAGCACCGCATTGGCCACACCGCCGGAGCTTGCGAAGCTCTTGCCCCAGATAGAAGCCTCCTGGTAGGTATCTGCCACCGGCTCCAGCTCGAGGTCCTTCGAACGGATCATGGTCTGCATCTCGCCGAAGGTCATGACGAAGTCCGCATTGCCCTCGATATTCATCTCTGCAGACTCGGACTTCTTCGCCATGCAGGGTCCGATGAAGACAGTGACGCAGCCCGGATGCATGGCCTTCAGATAGCGGGAGATGGCGCACATCGGGGAAACGGTCTCCGACATGTTCTCCGCGAACTGCTGCGGATAGTGCTTCTTCAGCAGGTTAATGAAGGCGGGGCAGCAGGAGGTGGTCATCTTCTTGCCTTCCTTCCGCGCCTCAGACCACTCAGCAGACTCCCACGCTGCGGTCATGTCGCCGCCGAGACCTACCTCCACCATGTCGGTGAAGCCGACCTTCTTCAGCGTGCTGCGGATGGATGCCAGGGTAATGTCCTTGCCAAACTGGCCCTCGATGGCCGGTGCGCACATGGCATAGACCTCCTTGCCGGCCTTGATGGCACGGATCACATCCAGCACTTGAACCTTGGTGCCGATGGCACCGAAGGGGCAGGAATGCACGCACTGTCCGCAGCGCACGCACTTCTTCTCATCGATGATGCAGATGCCGTTGTCGTCATAGCTGATGGCATTTACCGGGCAAGCCTTCCGGCACGGACGGATCAGGTGTGCAATGGCACCGTAGGGACAGGCATTGGCACACATACCGCATTCCTTACACTTGTTGGGATCAATGTGGGCCCGGGTCTCTGTCATGGTGATGGCGCCGAAGCGGCAGCTGTTCTGACAGGCCTTGCCCAGACACAGACGGCAGTTGTCTGTGACAGAATAAGAGGACAGCGGACACTCCTCACAGGCCGGATCGATGACCTGCACCACATTGGTGATGTCCTTATGGGGATCGCCGTTCTGGTTGTTGGCCAGACGCACTCTCCACTTCAGAATTTCCCGCTCCTTGTAAATGCAGCAGCGGAAGGTGGCGTGGGGTCCCGGTGCAATCTGGTAGCCGATGTCCCGCATGGTCTCCTCATTCAGATTGTCTGCCCACTCCAGCCGCGCCATCCGTTCGATGACGTCATGCTTCAGCGCAATCGCGCCCTTATCATTTGTTACCATAAATCTCCCTCCACAGGAAAAAGAACCGTAGATCCCCCGATCAGCGGCTTTTCCTTGCTTTTCCGGCCAGGGTTCCTGACGCCCTGCCCATGAACTCAACTCGGAGATAGTATAGCATAGAAAAAAGGAAGGGAAAAGCTTGCTTAATACGAACTTTTCCCCTCCGGAATCACCACAATAAAGCTGATGACACCCCTTTTGCTGTCGTAGGCCGCGGAAAGCCTTCCCTTGAAGGCCGCCGTCAGATCCTGGGCCATGGCGAGCCCGATGCCGTAGCCGGAGGAGCCCCGGGAGTCCCGGCTGTGGGAGCTGTCCGCCCGGTAGAAGCGTTCAAAAAAGCGGCTGTAATCCACCTTCGCTCCGTCGGCATAGGGATTCGTCACCGTCAGCCGGGCACCCTTTCCCTTGCCGCCGCTGAGCTGCACCGTAATGGTGCCCGCCGGATCGCAGTACTTCACCGCATTGTCCGTCAGAATATTCACCAGCTCACGAAGGTAGCGCTCCTCCGCCATCACCCGGACATCCTCCGCGATTTCGCACCGAAGACATTTCCCTGCCTGTTCCGCCACGGAAATGAAGGAGGACGCGGCTTCCTTCGCCACCGCCGAGAAGTCCACCTCCGACAGGACGATCTCCTCCCGCTCGCCTGCCTTCGCCATGACGATGAGCTTGTCCACCAGCTGCGTGCCCCGCTTGGTCTGGTTCAGGATGCTGTCGGTCCACTCGTTCTTTCCGTTCAGCATCTCCAGCACCTCCACATTGGCGGAAATGATGGCCAGCGGTGTCTTCAGCTCGTGCCCTGCATTGGTGATGAACTGCTTCTGGCTCTCCATGTTCCGGCGCATGGGCTCGATGGCCCGCCGGGAGATGACGGTGAGGATGCAGGCGTAAAGCAAGGTCAGCAGTACGCCGAGACAGACGGAATTCTGCAGGAAATTCTGGGCCGTCAGCAGGTTCCGGGTACAGTTCAGCACCACAATGAGCCGGTCTCCGTCCGACAGGGTTTTGCACTTATAGGCATAGACCGTGCCCTTCACATAAAAGCGCCCCATCATATGCCCCCGGTCCCGGATGTGCACGGCCAGCTCGCCCGCCTCCTGCTCGGAAACCGCCGCGATATGCTTTAAGTTCACCTCCTCCACGCTGCCCTCTTCCGTCATCCGCACCGAGAAGTAGCGGGTCTGGTAGTAGGCCTCCTCTGAATCGTCGTAGAACTTCTCATCCGAAAGCGCCGAGGGGTCCTCCGGGAAAATGCCTTCGTGCTCCAGCAGCATATCCATGGTCGCATTTACTTCCCGCCGGGCTCTTGAAAAGTTAAAGAAATTCACCATGCCGAGGGTAATCGTCAGAAGAATCACCACCGCAAAGGTAGCAATGACAATGAAACGCCGCTGCAGCCGTCTGATCATTCCGTCCATGGCTGTCCTCCTCAGGCCTGCGTGCTGTCGCCGGCATGATCCAGCAGCCGGAAGCTTCCGTCCTTTTCGCCCTCAATCCGGAGGTCCGCCGCAATGGCGGCGAGCTTCTGCCGGAGATAGGACACGTAGACCCAGACCAGCTCCCGGGAGCCGTCCGGCTCGTCACGCCAGATCTTCTCATAGAGCTCCTGGGTGCTGAACTGCTTTCCTTTGTTGAGCAGGAAAAGCTGCATCAGCTGGGCCTCCTTCCGGGAAAGCCGCACGGAATTCACCGCCGACAGCTCCTGCTCCTCCGTGTCCAGCTGCACATTGCCGAGGGCCAGCTTCGTGGGCGTATAGGCACCCGCCCGGCGCAGCAGGGAATTCACCCGGGCCACCAGCTCCTTCACCGCGAAGGGCTTCGTCAAATAATCATCCGCCCCCGCATCGAGGCCATCCACCCGGTCCTCCACCTGGGACTTTGCCGTCAGCATGATCACCGGCGTCACATTGCCCGACTGCCGGAGCTCCCGCAGCACCGCGATGCCGTCCTTTTTCGGCATCATGATGTCGAGGAGAATGCAGTCGTAGCTGTTCTCACCCGCCAGCTTCGCTGCCTCCTCCCCGTCATAGGCCGCATCCGTTTCATAGCCGAAATGCCCCAGCACGGCACAGACCGCCCGGGACAGCTCTCTCTCATCCTCTGCCAGTAATAATTTCATATTCCTCTACCTCACGCCTCTGCACTCCGGATCAGCTGCCGGATGGTCTGCATGCTCAGATCACAGGAGTTCAGCTCATCCGCGCAGCGCTTCAG
>CAVATZ010000088.1:0-3773 GCA_963591655.1 Clostridiales bacterium | reverse complement strand
GGGGTGCTCCGGATGTATTCCACATTTTTAAAGACGTCATCAATGAAGCGGCAGACCACCCGGATGCCGATGGCATCGTGCATCTCCAGCAGCACCGACTGCGGTGTCTCCGCCAGGCCCTTCCGCCGGCACTTCTCGCGGGCACTGTCCTCTGCCTTCACCCTCGCGAGAATATGCTCATAGATGGAGTGGCCGCTCTTTTCCTTTTCCGTCCGATTGTGCACCGCCAGCTGCTCCAGCACCTGCTGCTTCACCGCCTCCAGGTTCTCCCGCTGCCCGCCGTATATACTTTCATATTTCTTATCCAAAATCATTGCCTCATTCCCTGTAAACTCTATAATACAGAATGAGTTTAGCAAAGGGCTGTGATTTTTTTGTGACCTATAATTGCTTCGCATCATCGGGAAAAACTATAAAACCAACTTATCCTTGCCAAAGCTTCGGCGGATTGCTTATAATCAAGCCGCACAACAATAAACAGCACAGAAACCAACGACGGTTCAGGAGTTCCCATTGAGTACGACAGAAGAGCGCAGAAAAGAATTGCTTGATGATGTATGGGCGGAGCAGGATACAGCATACGACCTTATGGCGGAGTATGACAGTCTGCCCCATCATTACGGTGACAATATCATGTACCAGGCCGAAGGACAGATCATCGATCTCATCGCAGCCAATCCGGGCATAACCATTACAGACCTGGCCCAGCGCCTCCGCAAAACCACCAGCGCCTGCTCTCAGCTCGTACGCCGCCTTCGGGAGAAGGACTGGATCGAGCAGACCCGGAATGCCCGCAACAACCGCCAGTTCAATCTGAAGCTGACCCCCGCCGGGGAGGCCGTCTACAATGACCATATGGCCTTCAGCAATGACTGCCAGGAAAGGGCCTTTGCGCTCCTGAATCAATTCTCGGAGGAGGAGCTTGCCCACCATGTTGCCGTGCAGCGGGCGCTGAACGAAGCCTACCGCGGTGATATCCAGCGAAGCAGAATAAAAGCCGAATAAATATGCACAAAATAAAGTGCTGTTCCTGATCAATTTTGCTAAAAGTTAAGCACCTTAACAAAAATATATTGCAATCCGCAGAGGACTATGTAAAATGAAAGCATCTAACAGTTAAGCATCTTAACTGTTAAGATTCGAAAAAGCGCTTTTATTACCATTGTCAATGCAAAACGGATTAGGAGGTTACTTTTCATGGCAGCTCAGGGAAGCTCAACGAAACAGTTAAAACAGACCCTAGGCTTCGGGGATCTTTTGAGTACCGCAATCGGTCAGATCATCGGCGCCGGCATCATGACCCTTTTGGGATCAGCCATCGCGCTCACGGGACGTTCGGTCCCTCTGGCTTTTCTGATTTCCGCCATCGTGGTGGTTGGCTATGCCATTCCGAAAATACTGATCTGCGGTGCCGCCAGAGTCCGCGGCGGCGAGTACACCATGGTGGTCATGCTGGCCGGCAAACGCATGGGTGGCATCTATACGGTAGTCAATACCCTCAGCAATCTTTCTCTCGCGATGTATTCCCTTTCCTTCGCCAGCTACTTCATTTCCCTGTTCGGCTTCGGAAATCAGAAAGTCATCGCCCTCATCGTCACAACCATCTTCTTTGTCATCAACATCATCGGTGTTGACGTCATGGCCAAGTTCCAGAACATTATCGTTGTACTGCTTTGCGTGGCCCTCGGTGTCTTTGCCGCCTTCGGTGCCACCCACATTCAGCCGGATTACTTCACCAATGGCTTCCTGACCGGCGGTATCGGCGGTCTGCTGCAGGCCGGCGGCCTCCTCACCTTCGCTGTCGGCGGTGCCACCGTGGTGGCCAATCTGTCCGCCGAGGCCAAGAACCCCACCCGCGATATCCCCATCGTCATCCTGGTGGCCACACTGATCGTTGCCGTGATTTACGGCGTTGTGGGTATCGTCGCTGCCGGTGTGCTCCCCGTGGAGCAGGTGGCCGGTAAAAACCTGGCGAAGGTAGCCGAGCAGGTGCTGTCCCGCCCGCTGTATGTCTTCTTCATCGTATGCGGCGCCATGTTTGCCCTGATCTCCACCCTCAATGCCCAGTTTGCCTGGGCCACAAAGCCCATCCTGCAGGGCTGCGACGACGGCTGGCTGCCGCAGCAGCTGGCGTATCTCCATCCTAAATTCAAGACCCCGGTGATCCTGCTGGGCATCCTGTATGTTCTGGCCGTCATCTGCATTGTCTCCGGTCTGTCCATCAGCATTCTGGGCAACCTGACGCTGATCATGACCACCCTGGCTGTGCTGATCATCAGCATTTTCACCTGGAAGCTGCCGCAGGTATGTCCCACCGGCTGGGCCAACTCCAAGTTCAAGTGCAGCAATGCAGTGCTCTGGCTCATCGTTGTGATTTCCACCGCCTGTGCTGCCTTCAATATTTATATCAATGTCATTCAGCTCTCCAAGGGCCTGATCATCGGAAATGTTGTGCTTCTCGTGCTCTCCATCCTGTTCACAGAGCTTCGTCTGAAGCACGTGACCGTGGAGCCGAGCTTCGAGGAGCTGGGCAGCGAAGGCTAACTTAAGCACGCCGACATTGGCATAAGAGAAAGGAAAAACAATCATGAAATACGATTTTGAAACAGTGGTATCCAGAAAGAATACCGGCTCCTCCAAATGGGACGGCATGTACGAGGCCAATCCGAATACACCGGACGGCATCGTGCCCTTTTCTGTCGCGGATATGGAGTTCAAGAATCCGCCCCAGATCGCAGAGGGCGTGGGCGAATATCTGAAGAACAGCATCATGGGCTATACCTTCGGCACCGATGCTTATTTCAATGCTGTCATCGGCTGGATGAAGCGTCGTCACGGCTGGGACATTCAGAAAGACTGGATCGTGGAGTATCCCGGCGTGGTGCCTGCCCTCTTCCATATGGTGCAGCGCTTCACGGAGCCCGGCGACGGTGTACTGCTCTTCACGCCGGTCTACTATCCCTTCTACAATGCCGTGCGGCTGAACGGCAGAGAGTTGGTGGAATCAAGACTCGTACTCAAGGGAAGCAGCTATGAGATCGACTTCGCAGATTTCGAAGCAAAGGCAAAGGACAGCAAGAACAAGCTGCTCCTGCTCTGCAATCCCCACAATCCCGTGGGCAGAGTCTGGACCCGTGAAGAGCTCGCCGAAATCGGCCGGATCTGCAACGAGAACGGCATCCTGGTGGTGTCTGATGAGATCCACAACGACCTGATCATGCCCGGCTACAAGCATACCGTATATGCAGCGGTTTCCGAGGAAATGGCGCAGAACTGCATTATCTGCACCGCGCCCAGCAAGACCTTCAACCTGGCCGGCATGATGACCTCCAACATTATCATCCCGAATCCGGAGCTCAAACAGCAGGTCTATGACTACCGCGAGAGCCAGGCGGTTTACTTCTGCAACATGGCAGGCTACAAGGCCTGCGAAATCGCCTACAATGAATGCGAGGACTGGCTGGAGGAGCTTCTCACTGTGCTGGACACCAACCGCCAGCTGGTGGAGGACTTCATGCAGCAGTATTTCCCTCAGATCAATGTGATCAAACTGGAGGGCACCTACCTCCAGTGGCTCGACTGCCGCAAGCTCGGCATGAGCTTCAAGGAGCTGGAGCACTTCATGACCCACGAGGCTTATATCTTCACCGATGAAGGTTACGTCTTCGGCGAACCCGGCGAGGGCTTCGAGCGCATCAATCTGGCAGCCCCCACCCAGGTACTGAAGGACGCGCTGGAAAGATTTAAAGCAGCATTTGGGAAGAGACAGTAAG
>CAVATZ010000087.1:0-8380 GCA_963591655.1 Clostridiales bacterium | reverse complement strand
AGAAAGAAGGAAATACAGCAATGAACAAGAAAGTAAAGGGCGGTCTCGGCCTGCTTCTGGTGCTGCTGGTGACGGCGGGCTTCTGCCTGCTGGGCTATCGTGGCGCCAAGGACATCAAGCTGGGACTCGATTTGAACGGCGGTGTATCCATTACCTACCAGACGGTGGAGGACAATCCCACCTCGGAGCAGATGTCGGATACTGTATACAAGCTGCAGCTGAAGGCCCAGAGCTACTCCACGGAGGCGCAGGTATATCAGGAGGGCGGCAACCGCATCAACATCGACATTCCGGGTGCGACGGACGCCAATGCCATTCTGGAGGAGCTGGGCGAGCCCGGTACCCTGCAGTTTATGGACCAGTCCGGCAGTGTGCTGCTGACCGGTGACGACGTGAAAAATGCCACCGCCGGCATGACGAAGAACGGCAGCGCGACAGAGTATGTCATCGAGCTCACCTTCAACGACGAGGGCGCGGAGAAGTTCGCCCAGGCAACGGCGGATAATGTCGGCAGCCCTCTGTATATCGTATACAACAACGAGGTGATTTCTGCGCCCAACGTAAAGGAAGCCATCAACGGCGGCCAGGCCTCCATCACCGGCATCGACAGCTATGAGGAAGCCAACAAGATCGCCCAGACCATCCGTATCGGTGCACTGCCGGTACAGCTGACAGAGCTTCGTTCCAATGTCATCGGCGCGACACTCGGGCAGGAGGCCATTTCCTCCTCCATCAAGGCAGCCGGCATCGGCGTGGCCCTGGTGATGGTGTTCATGACCGTGGTTTACCTTCTGCCGGGCTTTGCAGCATCTCTGGCCCTTCTTATGTATGTGGGTCTGGAGCTGGTGCTCCTGCAGGCCTTTGAGGTGACCCTCACACTGCCGGGCATCGCCGGCATTATCCTCTCCATCGGTATGGCGGTGGATGCCAATGTCATCATCTTCACAAGAATCAAGGAGGAGATCGGCAAGGGCAATTCCGTCGGCGCCTCCATCAAGGCGGGCTATTCGAAGGCCCTGTCTGCCATCCTGGACGGCAACATTACCACACTGATCGCGGCAGCAGTCCTCTATCTCCGGGGCTCCGGTACCGTGCGGGGCTTTGCCACCACACTGGCCATCGGTATCATTATCTCCCTGATCACGGCACTGCTGGTGACACGGCTCATCATGTTCTGCTTCTATCAGCTGGGCGCTGAGAGCCCGAAGCTCTACGGCATCCGGAAGGAAGTGAAGGTTCGTGACTTTATTAAGGTAAGAAAGCTTGCCTACGGCATTTCCATCGCGGTGATCGCTGCCGGCTTCATCGCCATGGGCGTCAACAAGAAGAGCCTCGGCAATCTTTTCAACTATGATCTCGACTTCCAGGGCGGCTCCTCCACGAACATTACCTTCAACGAAGAGCTGTCCATGGACGACATCGACAAGCAGGTGATTCCGGTATTCACCGAGGTGACCGGCGGCAATTCCTCCGCCCAGGCCTCCAAGGTGGCGGGCACCAATGAGGTCATCATCAAGACCCGGACCCTGACCACAGAGGAGCGGAGCAGCCTCTATGAGAAGCTGGCGGATACCTTCAGTGTGGACGAGTCCGAGATTACAACAGAAAACATTTCCGGTGCGGTGTCTCTGGAAATGAAGAAGGATGCCGTCTGGGCACTGGTCATCGCCATCTTCTTTATGCTGATCTACATCTGGATCCGCTTTAAGGACCTGAAGTTCGCCAGCGCAGCCATCGCGGCTCTGGCCCATGACGTTTTCGTGACCATCACCTTCTATGCGGCATGCCGCTGGGCGGTGGGCTCCACCTTCATTGCCTGCGTTTTGACCATCGTGGGCTACTCCATCAATGCCACCATCGTCATCTTCGACCGGATCCGGGAGAACCTGAACGCACCGGGCGGCCGGAAGGACATGAAGCTGGCGGTGAACAAGGCCATTTCGGAGACCTTCACCCGCTCCATCAACACCACGCTGACCACCTTTATCACCGTGCTGATGCTCTTCATCTTCGGCGTAAGCTCCATCCGGGACTTCACCATGCCGCTGATGGTGGGTATCCTCTCCGGCGCCTGGTCCTCTGTGATGATCGCCGGACCGCTCTGGTATGATTTTGTCTGCCTGGCAGAGAAGAATCGTGCAAAGAAGGCTGCGGCAATGAAGATGGCCCCGAAGAAGAAAGCCAAATCCGGAAAAAAGGGTTAAGCCATGAAATATGAAATTGTTGCTGAGAGCGGCAGAGCAAAATCCGCTCACGTGGAGACCGTCCACGGCACGGTAGAAACACCGGTGTTCATGAATGTGGGCACCGTGGCGGCCATCAAGGGCGGCGTTTCCACCGATGATCTCCGGAGCATCGGCACCCAGATCGAGCTCTCCAATACCTACCACCTTCATGTGCGGACCGGAGACGAGCTGATCCATCGCTTCGGCGGTCTCCATAAGTTTATGAACTGGGACCGGCCCATCCTCACGGACTCCGGCGGCTTCCAGGTCTTCAGCCTGGCCGGCACCGGCCGGAAGATCAAGGAGGAGGGCGTATACTTCCGCTCCCATATCGACGGCAGACGGATCTTCATGGGTCCCGAGGAGTCCATGCAGATCCAGTCGAATCTGGGCTCTACCATTGCCATGGCCTTCGATGAGTGTCCGCCGGCATTGGCCGACCGGGACTATATCCTGCCCTCTGTGGAGCGCACCACCCGCTGGCTGGAGCGCTGCCGGAAGGAGATGCAGCGGCTCAACAGCCTGCCGGATACGGTGAATCCCCATCAGCTGCTCTTCGGCATCAACCAGGGCGGCATCCTCCCGGATGTCCGCATCGAGCATGCGAAGATCATCAGCGAGATGAACCTGGACGGCTATGCGGTGGGCGGCCTCGCGGTGGGTGAGTCCCACGAGGAGATGTACCACATCCTGGATGAGGTGGTGCCGCATCTTCCCCGGAAGAAGCCGACCTATCTGATGGGCGTGGGCACCCCTGCCAACATCATCGAGGCGGTGGACCGCGGCATTGACTTCTTTGACTGTGTTTATCCGTCCCGGAACGGGCGCCACGGCCATGTGTATACCCACCGGGGGAAGATCAACCTCTTCAATCAGAAGCACGAGCTGGATCCCCGGCCCATCGAGGAGGGCTGTCAGTGTCCCGTCTGCGCGGGAACCCGCCGTCCCGACGGCAGCTTCAGCGGCGGCTATTCCAGAGCCTATATCCGTCACCTGCTGAAGGCGAAGGAGATCCTGGGTATGCGGCTCTGTGTGCTCCACAACCTCTACTTCTACAACCACCTGACAGAGGAGATCCGCACCGCGATCCGCGGCGGCTTCTGGGACAGCTGGAAGCAGGAAGCGCTGGACAATCTGAACAGCGAATGCTAGAATGTTTTTTACGCATGCTGTTGGAAATGACAGCAAATACCATTATTTTTATGACCTTTAGGAGGGCGAAGCCATGAGTTCAATCGGCTGGGTGATTTACATTGTTGCGATTATTGCCATTCTCTATTTCTGGAGCATCAGACCGGCACAGAAGGAGAAGAAGAAGGCACAGGAGATGCTGGCCAGCGTTGCCGTCGGCGATACCGTGCTGACCACCTCCGGCTTCTACGGCGTGATCATCGACATTACCGATGACACCGTGATCGTTGAGTTCGGCAGCAACAAGAACTGCAGAATTCCCATGCAGAAGGCAGCCATCGCACAGATCGAGAAGGCAACACAGGAATAAAGAGCAGAGGAGCGGCAGATGAAGCGGTGCTTACTGGCAGTGTTCGGCGGCAGATCCTCGGAGCATGAGGTTTCCTGCAAGTCGGTGGTGAATATTGTGAAGAATGTTCCGCAGGACTACGAGGTGGTTCTGGCGGGCATCACGAAGGAAGGCGAATGGCTGCTGGCGGATTCTCTGGACAGCGTCGAGGACGGCAGCTGGTACCAGTCCCGGAAGCGGGCGATCCTCCTTCCGGACGGAAAGCTGCAGTCCCTGCTGGTGCAGGATATGGAGAGCGGCGAGAGCCATCTTCAGAAGATTGACGTGATCTTTCCGGCGCTTCATGGCAAAAACGGTGAGGACGGCACGATTCAGGGTCTCTTCGAGCTGGCACGGATCCCCTATGTGGGCTGCGGTGTGCTGGCTTCCGCGGTTTCCATGGACAAGCTGTACACGAAGATCGTGGCGGCAACACCGCTCGCGCGCATCGGTGTGCGGCAGGCCCGTTATGTCTCCGTCATCGGTCGGGAGATTCAGGACATGGAGGATAATGTTGCCAGAGTCGAGGCAGCATTCTCCTATCCGGTATTCGTGAAGCCCTCCAATGCAGGCTCCTCCTGCGGCGTCAGCAAGGCCCATGACCGGGAGGAGCTGGTGACGGCCATCGAGAAGGCCTTTGCGGTGGACCGGAAGGTGCTGATCGAGGAGACCATCACCGGACGGGAGCTGGAGTGTGCCGTGTTCCGCGGTGCAGACGGCGTGATCCATATGTCCGATGTGGGTGAGATCCGGGCAGCGGCAGATTTCTATGATTATGACGCGAAGTACAACAACCCCCAGTCGGAGACCGATGTACATCCTTCCCTCACGGAGGAGGAGCTGCAGCAGATCCGGCAGGGTGCCAAGGCGGTTTTTGCCGCTGTGGACGGCTACGGACTCTCCCGGGTGGACTTCTTCCTGACAAAGGAGGGGCCGGTATTCAACGAGATCAATACCCTTCCGGGCTTCACAGCCATTTCCATGTATCCCATGCTCTGGGAGGCTAAGGGTGTGGATAAGAAGAAGCTGGTGGCGGACCTCATCGAGACCGCCTACGGACGTCCCGGCTACGCGAAGGAAGAGGATTAAGAAATTCATAATAATTTATTCAAACTTGATTCACACACTTTCGCCGGCAATATGTTAGGATAATGACATAATAAATGTACGAGATTTATTTCCTTTCATCCTTTTTTGATCTTTAATGAAGCCCTGCTCCGTGAGGAGCAGGGCTTTTAGTTATCGACTGGGCTCAGAAGGGTGCCCGGTTTCATTGTGAGGTGACAACATGAAAGTCCGCATCGAAATGGGCACAAAACAGACCGTTGACGGGGAAACCCAGGAATTTGTCCACACCGCATCCGGCATTCTCCGGGAGGCGGCGGACGGCAGCCTTCTGCTCAGCTATCTGCTGGAGGGTGTTCATCATGATATGCAGATCTCGCCGGCAGAGAAGGCGGTGCGGATCGTGAAAAACCGGAATGAGAAAAATCCGCTGCTGTACCGTGAGAATTACTGTCATGAAATGCTCTATGAGACGCCGGTGGGGGCCATGGATCTCGGCTTTGATACCCGCGAGGTGACGATGTCTCCGGACCCGGAAAACGGCGGCTGGCAGATGCTGCTTCGCTATGCCATGCTGCAGTACGGAAGAAAGCTGGCGGACTGTGAACTCAGCATTGCAATTTCGCAGGTGAAATAGTAAGATAGAAAGGCGAAATTTTAGAAAGTTGAGGATAGACATATGGTTTTAAATGCAATTCAGTGGGCAGTGGTCGGAAAGGTGCTTCTCACAATCCTGATCATTCTGCTGATCCTGCTGGTGATTCTGTACTTCATGGGAAGAAAGATGCAGAAGAAGCAGGAGGAGCAGGCACCGATCATCGAGGCCAACACGATGGATGCCACCATTCTGGTGATTGACAAGAAGAAGATGAGCATCAAGGATGCGGTGGCTGCAGGCCTGCCGAAGCAGGTACAGGAGCAGACCCCGGTATATCTGAAGCTGCAGAAGCTGCCCGTCGTAAAGGCGAAGGTAGGCAACCGTCTGGTAACCATGATTGCAGATCCCAGTGTCTTTGATCTGATTCCGGTGAAGAAGGAAGTCAAGGTCACGGTTTCCGGCCTTTACATCCGCTCCGTGAAGTCGGCCCGGGGCGGCCTGGAGCAGGTGGCACCGAAGAAGAAGGGCTTCTTCCAGAAGACCTCAGCCAAGGCGGCGGAGATCGTGAAGAAGGACTCCGAGGAAAGAGCCAAGCAGAGCAAGGGCAAGAAGAAAAAGTAAATCAACGCATTGATGTAGGAGAATCCGCAGCGGACAGTCGCTGCGGATTTTTTGCGAACAGCCCTTTTGTGCGCTTTTGGGTAAAAATCCTGTATAATTCTGAGATATTTTGGTAATTGACAGTTGCGTTGACGGATGATAGTATGAAGTTTGCTATTTTGGGTCAATGGGCTAAATCCGCCCTTTTTTCGGAATTCACCTGAATTTCCGGCTGTCCCGGAAGAAGCAGTAGCAGAAAGAACTGATTCAGGGCTTGCCCGGCAGCTGCGCCGAAGACATTTTCCCAGGCGTACAGCGGCGCCGTGCAGGGCTGTGGATCCTAACCAGAAGGACGGGAGACTGTCCGATTAGCAGGGGTGAACGGTCAATGAAAAAAAGCAAAATGCGCCCGGTGAGAACCGGTAAAAACATCAGAATGACTTTCTCTCAGAGTAAAGAAGTTTTGGAGATGCCAAATCTGATTGAGATTCAGAAAGACTCCTACAAGTGGTTTCTGAACGAGGGCCTGAAGGAGGCTTTCGATGACATTTCTCCAATCCAGGACTTCGCAGGCCATATGAGTCTGGAATTCGTGGGCTTCAAGCTCTGCGAGGATGAGAAGAAATATACAATTGAGGAGTGCAAGGAGCGTGATGCCACCTATGCTGCCCCTCTCAAGGTTAAGGTTCGCCTGAACAACAAGGAAAAGGACGAGATCAACGAGCACGAGATCTTCATGGGCGATCTGCCGCTGATGACCGACACCGGCTCCTTCGTGATCAACGGTGCGGAGCGTGTTATCGTATCCCAGCTGGTTCGTTCCCCCGGTATCTATTATGGTGTTGACCATGACAAGATCGGTAAGGAGCTGTATTCCTGTACAGTGATCCCCAACCGTGGTGCATGGATCGAGTATGAGACAGATTCCAATGATGTCTTCTATGTGCGTGTGGACCGTACACGTAAGGTGCCGGTAACGGCGTTTATCCGTGCCCTGGGCGTTGGCTCCAATGCGGAGATCATTGACCTGTTCGGTGAGGAGCCGAAGCTGCTGGCCTCCTTCGAGAAGGATTCCTCTACCAATTATGAGGAGGGTCTGCTGGAGCTCTATAAGAAGATCCGTCCGGGTGAGCCGCTGTCTGTGGATTCCGCACAGTCTCTGCTCTCCGCTATGTTCTTCGATCCGAGACGCTATGACCTTGCCAAGGTAGGCCGTTATAAGTTCAATAAGAAGCTGCACCTCAAGAACCGCATCAAGGGCCAGACCCTGGCTGAGGATGTTGTGGATGAGATCACCGGCGAGGTGATTGCCGAGGCCGGCGATGTGGTGGATCTTCAGAAGGCCATCGAGATTCAGGATGCGGCTGTGCCCTATGTCTGGATCGACGGACCGACCCGGAAGGAGAAGGTGCTGTCCTCTCTGGAGGTTGATGCGGCGAAGTGGCTGCCCGAGGAGCTGAATCCTGAGGATCTGGGCATCCACGAGCTGGTGTACTATCCCGCTCTCCGCAAGATTTTGGATGATAATGAAGGCGCTTCTGCTGAGGAGCTGGCTTCTGTGATCCGGAAGAGCATCCACGAGCTGATCCCGAAGCACATCACGCTGGAGGACATCTTCGCCTCCATCAACTACTGCATGCATCTGGAGGAGGAGATCGGTGTTAAGGATGACATCGACCACCTGGGTAACCGTCGTATTCGTGCGGTAGGCGAGCTGCTGCAGAACCAGTACCGTATCGGCCTTTCTCGTATGGAGAGAGTGGTTCGCGAGAGAATGTCTACGCAGGACATCGACGACATTACACCGCAGTCCCTCATCAACATCAAGCCCGTGACGGCTTCCGTGAAGGAGTTCTTCGGTTCCTCACAGCTCTCACAGTTCATGGACCAGAACAACCCGCTGTCAGAGCTTACCCATAAGAGAAGACTTTCCGCACTGGGACCGGGCGGTCTCTCCAGAGATCGTGCCGGATTCGAGGTGCGAGATGTACACTACACCCACTACGGACGTATGTGCCCCATCGAGACCCCTGAGGGACCGAACATCGGTCTGATCAACTCTCTGGCTTCCTATGCCCGGATCAACGAGTACGGCTTCATTGAGGCGCCCTACCGTATGGTGGACAAGACCGATCCGAAGAACCCCATCGTCACCGACGAGGTGGTTTACCTGGCAGCGGATGAAGAGGACAACTACGTGGTGGCACAGGCGAACGAGGCCCTGGACGAGGAAGGACACTTCGTGCATGACAGCGTTTCCGGCCGTTACCGTGAGCAGACCTCCGCATTCCCGAAGGCCAGCATTGATATGATGGACGTGTCCCCGAAGATGGTATTCTCCGTGGCGACCTCCATGATCCCGTTCCTGCAGAA
>CAVATZ010000086.1:0-8479 GCA_963591655.1 Clostridiales bacterium | reverse complement strand
ACAGTTAAAACCAGTAGACACATCGCACAAACCCAACTATAATTATAAGAAAAAGGACCCCCATGGAACTTGCCTCCAAACTTGCCTCCATCGGCAACCGCATCCTCGCCTTCCTGGCGAGCCTCATCATCATACTGATGCTCCTCTACGGCGGCTACTCCCTCTGGGACGTCTACGTCACCTACACCGGCGCCTTCCTCGGCAGCGACCTCATGCAATGGAAACCCGCTGCCGGCGAAGACAACGCACCGACCTTTGAGGAACTCCGGGCCATTAACCCCGACGTCAAAGCCTGGATCACCATCGACGACACCCACATCGACTACCCTGTGCTGCAGGGCGAAGACGACATGGAATACGTCAACAAGGACGTCTACGGCGAATTCTCGCTCAGCGGCGCCATCTTCATTTCCGCAGAAAACGACGGCGACTTCAACGACAAGTACAGCCTCACCTACGGACACCACATGGACAACGGCGGCATGTACGGCGATGTCATGGAAATGCTCGACGAAGCCTACTTCCGAAAGCACCAGACCGGGACCCTGATACTCCCGGACAAAACGTATCAGATTCAGCTCTACGCCATCGTCGAAACCGATGCGTACGACAGCATGATCTACAACGTACAGAGCATCAACAACGATATGAGCGCCTTCCAGAGCTATGTGAAGGAAAAGGCACTGTATTACGAAGACATTGGCATCACCGCAGAGGACCAGGTCGTGAGCCTCTCCACCTGCAAGGACACCTCGACAAGCGGCAGAGCAGTAGCCCTAGGAAAATTGGTTCCGTTGAGTGCCAATAAGGAGGAAGCAAAATGAAAATCCAGAAAAAATTAATGAGCGTCATGGCAGCTGTCCTGATGAGCATAATGATGGTTTTCAGCGCAGTGGCAGCAACAGGGGATTACCGGCTGGATTTCAATCAGTTGAAAGCGACCGTCACCGTGACGGGATCCAGCTTCACAGACGAATCCTTTGGCCTCGTGCTGAGAAGCGTTGACAATGCGCCAATGCCTTCAGGCGCCGAGAACGGGGTGAAGACCTACAGCACCGGTGCGCTGAACAGCAGCAAGCGGAGCGAAACCATCGCGTTCGGCTCCATCATCTACGAGGAGCCGGGTGTATACCAGTATACCCTGACCCAGAACGCCGGCAGCACCAGCCGCATGAGCTATGACAGCACCACCTATCACATCTATGTGAAGGTCTACAACAACGATGACCGCAGCGGACTGAAGCTCGAGGCCATGTGGGTGTCGAAGAACGACAGCACGGAGAAGCTCGACAGCATTAGCTTTGAGAACAGCAAGAGCAGCACCTCCGGCGGCGGAGGCGGCGGTGGCGGCGGCAGCACCGACTGGCACAGCGTGAACCCGGGCGGCAATACAGAGACCGGTGAGGTTCTCGGCGCAAGCCGCGGTCCTGTAGGTGAGCTCATTGAGGCCGTGGCTGACAGCCCCGTGGGACAAGTGCTCGGTGCCACCCGCAAGGCCGTTCAGACCGGCGACACCAGCATGATGGCAGTCATGGGCTGCGGATTCCTTGCTTGCATCGCGCTGTTCGGCGTATGGGAGTGGAGGATTTTTCATAAGGAAAAATCCGGAACGAATTGACATGAGCCCGTAGGGGACATGCTCGCCGCAGGCGAGTTTGCTGAGAACTTCAGGTTCGAAACAAATCCCTGCGTGGCCTGGAAAAAGCGCAAGGCAGAGCAGTAAAGTTGCATAAAACCTGAAAGAGCAAGACCCCGACGGGCCTTGCTCTTTTTCTGTTATCGGGGTATGTGCAAATAAATGTTTTTGTGTTAAGATGGCTACAAAAGCAGCAACAGAGAGGAGGCGACTGGAATGCGATCCACGGAGAGAACAAGAGAAGGAGCACGGCGGCTGCCGCTGCCGATCGGGATATCTGACTATCGGCTGGCCTCCACGGAATATTACTATGTGGACAAGACCCTGATGATCCGGGATTTTCTGGACCAGCGGCCCATGGTTTCCCTCTATACGCGGCCCCGGCGCTTCGGCAAGACCCTGAACATGGACATGCTGCGGACCTTCTTCGAGCGGACACAGGAGGACAGCTCCGTTTACTTCCGGGACAAAAAGATCTGGCAGTGCGGGGAGCATTATCAGAAGTACCAGGGAAAGTATCCGGTCATTTTTCTGACCTTTAAGGATGTGAAATTCGATACCTGGGAGGCCACCTTTGAGAAGCTGCAGGCATTGCTGCAGGCAGAGTATGAGCGTCATGGGGAGCTTCTTGAAAGCGAACGGCTTTCGGAATATGAAAAGCAGTACTTTGCAAAAATCCTGGCGGGTAAGGCAAATGAGGTGGAGCTCAGTGCGTCACTGGAGAAGCTGTCTAAAATGCTGACGGATCACTATGGACGCGCCCCCATCATTATCATAGATGAGTATGATACGCCGATTCAGGAGGGATATGCGAAGGCCTTTTATGAAGAAATTGTTTCCTTCATGAGAAATCTTTTCTCCGGTGCCTTTAAGGACAACAAAAATCTTTCCTATGGTTTTCTGACCGGCATTCTGCGCATCGCACAGGAAAGCATTTTCAGCGGCCTGAACAATCTCAGTGTGAATTCCGTCATGGATGAGGAGTACGATCGGTATTTTGGCTTTACCGCAGAGGAAGTCGAGGAAATGCTGGCCTACTACGGCGTGTCCGAGAAGGAAGCCGAGCTGCGGGATTGGTATGACGGGTATCGCTTCGGCAGTACGGAGATCTACAATCCGTGGTCTGTCATCAATTACGTTGCCAAGAACTGCAGACCGCAGGCCTATTGGGTCAGCACCGGAAGAAACGAAGTGCTGGCGGATATTCTTCAGCTGGCCACAGAGGACGTCACAGAGAAGCTGTACGCCCTGCTGCAGGGGGAAACCATCATTATCCGTGTGGATGGTAATGTTGTCTATCCGTCATTGGCAGAGGACCCGTCAAACATTTACAGCCTTCTGTTGATGGCGGGCTACCTGAAGGTGACGAAAAAGGAGCTTCAGGAGGACGGCTCCTATATCTGTGAGGCTTCAATCCCCAACCGGGAAATTTCTGCGGTGTATAAGAACGAGATTTTGTCGCATCTGATACAGGTCGGTGCGATTCGTCGAACCACAGCGAATCGGGTGGCGGAAGCCCTGTATGCAAGGAATCGTGAAAAGCTGCAGCAGGCAATTGAACTCTATGTGAACCAATCCGTCAGCTTTTATGATGTCGGCGCAGAGGGCTTTTACCATGGTCTGGTTCTGGGTATGATTGCGCTGATGGACAACCAGTATCGGATTCAATCCAATCGTGAGTCCGGAGACGGGAGATATGACATCAGTCTCTTCCCGCGGAAGAAGCAGTATCCCGGCATTATCATCGAACTGAAATGGCAAAAGGGATTGGATACTGCGGCATTGGAAGGCCTTGCCGACATTGCCTTGCAGCAGATTAAAAAAATGCGTTATGACGAGGAAATGCGGCAAGCCGGGATCGGCGATATCCTTCATTTCGGCATTGCATTTTCCGGTAAAAAGGTATGCGTGAAGACGTCGGGGGGATAGGGAGCAGCAACAGAGAGGAGGCGACTGGAATGCGATCCACGGAGAGAACAAGAGAAGGAGCACGGCGGCTGCCGCTGCCGATCGGGATATCTGACTATCGGCTGGCCTCCACGGAATATTACTATGTGGACAAGACCCTGATGATCCGGGATTTTCTGGACCAGCGGCCCATGGTTTCCCTCTATACGCGGCCCCGGCGCTTCGGCAAGACCCTGAACATGGACATGCTGCGGACCTTCTTCGAGCGGACACAGGAGGACAGCTCCGTTTACTTCCGGGACAAAAAGATCTGGCAGTGCGGGGAGCATTATCAGAAGTACCAGGGAAAGTATCCGGTCATTTTTCTGACCTTTAAGGATGTGAAGCGCGGCAGCTGGAAGGAAAGCTATGGCCACCTCAAGCGCCTGATCGGAGAGGAATTCCTGCGGCACAGTGAGCTTGCCGGGAGTGCGGCCTGCAACGAAGCGGAAAGAAATGCCTATCAGCGCATTGTTTCCGGAACAGCAGACGAGACGGATTTTCTTTCCTCGCTGAAGCTGCTTTCCCGGATGCTGCATAAGCACTATGACTGCCCGGCAGTGATCATTATCGATGAATACGATACTCCTATTCAGCAGGGCCACCTTATGGGCTTTTATGATGAAGCGGTTTCCTTTATGCGGGGATTCTTCTCCGGCGGATTGAAGGACAACCGCAGCCTCGCCTTCGGCTTCCTGACGGGGATTTTGCGTGTCGCGAAGGAAAGCATCTTCAGCGGGCTGAACAACATCGTGGTGAATTCTGTATTGGACAGGCACTGCAGCAGCTATTTCGGCTTTACCGAGGAGGAGGTAATGCAGATGGCGGCGTACTACGGGGCGGAGGACAGGCTTCCGGAGCTGCGCGACTGGTATGACGGCTACCGCTTCGGCGAAACCGAAATCTACAATCCATGGTCGGTGGTCAACTATTTCAGTACCGGCTGCGAGCCGCGGCCCTATTGGGTATCCACCAGCAGCAACGACATTATCGAGGAAGTGCTGTCGCAGGCGGATTCTGAGCTCTGCCGCCAGCTTCTGTCACTTCTGCAGGGCGGAATGGTGACGAGCTGCATTGATACCGGTGTCATTTACCCGGAGCTGCGGCGCAGCCGGTCCTCGGTTTACAGCTTTTTGCTGGTTTCCGGATATCTCAAGCCGGTCAGGACGGATTTGTCTGCGGGAGGTGAGTACCTTTGCCAGGTAGCCATACCCAATAAGGAAATCAGGTATGTCTACAACAAGGAAATTCTGGACAGACTGAAAGGGCCGGAGATGGAATCCTCTGTGACGGGAATTCAGGAGGCGCTTTTCTCAGGTGATCAGGAGGCACTGAAGGAACAGCTGCAGCTCTTTTTGACACAATCTGTCAGTGCCTTTGATACGGCAGGTGAGAATTTTTACCATGGTTTTCTGTTGGGACTGTGCGCGTTGTTCGGTAATATGTATGTCACCTCGAACCGGGAGTCCGGCAATGGCCGCTATGACATCCAATTGCTGCCGAAGGATGGCCGGCATCCGGGAATCATCATAGAGCTGAAGGCAGAAAAGGGATGCACGGCGCAGCAGCTGCGAAAATTATCGCAGAAAGCATTGGCACAGATCGAAAGCAAGGGATATGATGCGGAGCTGCGCATGAAGGGCACTCAGAAAATCATCAAGTACGGCGTGGCCTTCAGCGGAAAGACAGTGGAGGTATGCGTGAAAACGTCGGGTGGATAGGGAACATTATCCGCTACCTCTCCAGCAGTGACTCCATGCTGCAGCCCAGCACACGGGAGAGCCGATACAGACTTTCGGCGCTGGCCTTATTGATGTTTTTTCGGCGCTGTTCGTACATTTGAATGGAACGCAGGCTGACGCCGGATTGTGCTGCCAGCGCGGACTGTGTGTAGCCGCAGCCGATGCGGATGCGCTTCAGA
Source organism: Clostridiales bacterium (assembly GCA_963591655.1). Lineage (GTDB taxonomy): Bacteria > Bacillota > Clostridia > Lachnospirales > Lachnospiraceae > Oribacterium. The sequence goes on along the minus strand of CAVATZ010000086.1, from coordinate 2,975 downwards.
TTGGTTTCCAGGAAGTGTTCCCGAATGCACTTGTCTGCGATTTCTGCAAATTTGCGAACATCTGCTTCATGGAGTGGGTCGTACATGCTGCGGAGGTCCTGGAAGGAAAGCGCCCGGAAGATCTCCCGGAAGCTTCTTCCGGAATACCACTGATAGTAGGCGCAGGCCCATCCGATCCAGTATTCGGGGGAGCGGCTGAAGTGATCCTCCTGCGCCGGGAATGTTGTCTTTCCGGTGGTTTCTGTCAGAATCTGCTGCGCCAGTTCGATGCCGCTTTTTCCGATTATGCAGGTGGGTTCTCCATTCTCCATACGCTTGCTCACGGTGCTGACCACAAAGCATTTCACAAAGTCGTCTCCCGGAATGCGGCAGGTATTCGGTATCCAGAAGATAACGATTGGCAAAGCCGTCCCGCAGAGAGGAAACGGCCCATTCCTTCGCCAGGCTTTCATCAGCTGTACAGTAGAAGCCCAGCCCGAAGTCATTGTTTCTTTTGCCGGCACCGAAAACCGGCTTTTCTATGATGCTCTCCGAGCCATGAAACAGAGTGATATGTTTGTCCATTGGCCACCTCCTTTGATGATGTTATATCACCAAAGTGATATAAGACAAGAACTGCAAATGGTGAGTATGTAAATAAATGTTTTTGTGTTAAGATGATCGCAGAATATGACGATTCCCATCGAAAGGACAATACAAAATGACACCTGTATCCCTGCGGCAGCTGCTGCATACCCACCCGGAGGCTTCCATGGCGGAGTCCCGGACCCGGGAAATATTGATGCGCTTCCTCCGTGAGGAGAGCGATTTCACGGTGGTGGATCGCGGACAGTACTTCTATGCCGTGAAGAAGGCGGCACAGCCGGAGAAGCCGCCCATCGCCTTCCGGGCCGACATGGATGGGGTCTGCATTGACGGCAGGACCCCCGGACACTACTGCGGACACGACGGTCACAGCAGCATTCTGGCGGGACTTGCCCGGGCGCTGAGCGGCCGGGCCCTTCGGCGGGACGTGTACCTCATCTTCCAGCCCGGCGAGGAAACCGGTGAGGGGGCACGCATTTGCCGGGAGCTGCTAGTGGAAAAGCAGATTGCCGAGATCTACGGCCTGCACAACATCCCCGGCTATCCCCTGGGCCAGGTGCTGCTGCGCTTCGGTACCTTCGCCTGCGCCTCCGTGGGCCTCTCCCTTCATTTCACTGGAAGGACCAGCCATGCCGCCTACCCGGAGCAGGGCAACAATCCGGCGCTCCCCATGGCCGCGCTTCTCCTGCAGCTGGAGGAGGCAGCAAAGGCACTGCGGCAGCCCGGCGAAATCCTCATGCTGACGGTGGTGGGACAGAAGACCGGCAGCGAAAAATACGGTGTCTCCGCCGGAGAAGGCAGCCTTTACCTCACACTCCGGGGCGAGCGGGAGGATCGCTTCCGGGCATTGCTGCAGCGCTGTCGGGAGCTGGCGGAGGCCTGTGCCCAACAGCATGGCCTGCAGCTTGTCATCACAGAGCATGAGCGCTTTCCCGCCACAGAGAACCATGAGGACAATGTCTTCGGCGTGAGGGCCGCGGCAGAGGCGCTGCATATGGAGGTGCGGGAGCTGTCGGAGCCCATGCGCTGGTCCGAGGACTTCGGCTATTACCTGCAGGACTGCGCCGGTGCCTTCTTCGGCCTGGGTGCCGGGGAGGACACGCCGGCGCTCCATACCGCAGGCTACGAATTTCCCGATGCCCTGCTGGAGAAGGGAATCGCGCTGTTTTCCGCGCTGGCAGATCCGGAAGGAAGGTGACAGGCCGCCGCGGCGGTGCTATAATCTTCGGAAATGCTGACAGGGCAAAGGGAAGTCGGCGGGAAACAGAAGGGAGAGGCAGACTATGAAGGATCTGAAGGACATGAAAATCGGCTTTATCGGCTTCGGCAATATGGGCTCGGCCATCGCAGAGGGGCTCTTGAAGAGCGGGGCGGTGCAGCCGTCACAGCTCTATGCCTGTGCCGGACGCTTTGAAAAGCTGCAGAGCCGCTGCGCGGCACTGGGCGGTGTACAGGCCTGCCGGGATGCCGGAGAGCTGGCGGATGCGGCGGAGCTGATTTTTGTGGCCGTGAAGCCGGGAAAGGTGCAGGAGGTGCTGACGCCGATCCTTCCGAAGCTGGCCGGAAAGCTGCTGGTCACCGTCACCTGGGGACTGTACTTCGATGCCTATGCGGCCATGCTGCCGCAGGATTGCCATGTGCTCTGCACCATCCCCAATACACCGGTGGCCGTGGGGAAGGGCATCTTTGTGACGGAGAGCCGTCATTCCCTCACGGAGGAGGAATATGAAAATGTCACCGGGCTTTTGTCGACGGTCGGCCTGGTGGTGCCGGTGGAGACGGAGAAGCTGGGCATCGCGGGAACCATCGCCGGCTGCGGCCCTGCTTACGCGGCCATGTTCACCGAGGCCATGGCGGATGCGGGTGTGCTGAAGGGTCTGCCGCGGCAGACGGCATACCAGCTGGTGTCCGGTATGCTGCAGGGCACTGCGGCGCTGCAGCTTGCCACCGGGGCGATCCCCGCGGCCATGAAGGATGCCGTCTGCTCTCCCGGCGGCAGCACCATCAAGGGTGTGGCCAAGCTCGAGGAGAAGGGCTTCCGGGGCGCGGTGATCGATGCGATCCTGGCGGTGAAGTGATGTTGTCATTGCTGAGTATGAAAAATTTATGAAATGCTGCGCAGAGCTTGCCGGTCGAATCCTTAAAATTCAGTGAATTTAAAACCGCGGGACTTGTCATAAAACCGGAAACGTTATACAATACTGCCATTGGTTTTTTAGTATAGGAGTTTTGATTATGTTAAGTCCGAAGCAGAAAAAGAGGATATCCGCGGCCATTGTCATCGTACTGGTTTTTGTTATGGTGCTGGCAATGGTTCTTCCGAGTCTGTTAAGTATTTTATCTTAATGAGAAGAAGCGAAAAGGTGGCCAGTTGGCTGCCTTTTTTTGTA
>CAVATZ010000085.1:0-8549 GCA_963591655.1 Clostridiales bacterium | reverse complement strand
CTGTTGGACAAAGCACTGGTATATACAACCATCCGGTTCAACTGGGCCAAGCAAAGCATTCATGAACGTGCTCTTGTGGATGCTGACAGACGCGGCAAGCACGATAGTCTGCTGACAAGCTTCAACATGCTGCACCGCCTCTGCGTGGGAGATCATAAAGACACATCATGGTACGAAATGCTCGGTGATGTCGAGAACGATCCCAGCATGCGGAAAAGATACGGAGACTTTGCCGCATATCTATGCTTTGTAGAAGCAATTAACCAGAGATAAAAGAACCATACATAATACATTAGGTCCCAAAAAAGAAGCAGAGCCGGCTCAAGTCGTCTCTGCTCCTTGTGATTCGTGTGTGACTGTTTGCTTCCTTTCGCGCGTCACTTTGCGATGCCGAAATACGGTGCTAAACAGTTGCCCGTTTTTTTTACAATCCGAATGCTCCTTCTACCAGTCATCTCCCAACTCGTCTATAGCGTCATCAACGCCATTGGCATATTCTGAATCTCGCTGATATCTCCGGTCATCGTAATCCCCGTCATACACATCATCATAGCCGCTGTCATAGGAATCATAATATCTTCCGCCTGATCCCTGGCCTGATATTTTCGCATACTCCCGCCTTAATCTTGCAGCCTCTGCCTTTTCAGCTTCTCTCGCCGCTTTTCTCGCTGCTTCTCTTGCCTTGTACTCGGATTCTTCCTTTTTCCTGGCCTCTTCCTTACGACGGCTTACGACCTGCTGGTGCCTGTCACAGTAGTCTACTTCGCCTTCCCGCAGTGTTCGCCAGCAGTTCTCGTATTTACAATGGATATGCGACTCACAATAAATTCTTCCGTCCACGCAAAGGTCATAGCAGTCCTCATGTTGACAGGTATGGTCTTTGCAATAGTCATGGTCGGTCAGTCTGTCGTTTCGGCAATCCGCAACCTTACATTTTTCCCATGTTTCCCAGTATATTTCCAGGTAGAGCGCCCATATGCCGACAAAAAGACACACGCCTATGCATATAGCCCAATCCATATGCTGTGAAATCCAAGTTTTGATTTTCCCCACATTCATTTCCCTTTTCTGAATTATACCGTAACTGTTTAGCACCACATCGCCACAGTGCTAAATAATTACATTATACCATACAATAATATACATGGAGAAATGAATCCGACCACAAAAGAAGCAGAGGCGACTCCCGCTATCTCTGCTTCTTCTTTTATATGTATATTTTCTTACTCTTCTCCCCGAATGTAGGATTTCCCGTCATTCAGGATATGCAGCGGATCCAGGGCATCCTTGATACTGTTCATCACCGCGAGATTCTCTGCCTTCGTTTCCCGGAGGAAGTAGCGCCGCTTGCCGAGGCCGATACCGTGCTCGCCGGAGGCCACACCGCCCAGGCGATAGGCTTCTCCGTAGGCTGCATCCATGTTTTCATGCAGCTCCCGCTGCCAGGTTTCCTCATCCCGATCACCACGCACCACACAGAGATGTACATTGCCGTCTCCGGCATGGCCGAAGCTCACCATCTGCATGCCGGTCTTCTCCTCCAGCGCGTTGATGAACTGAATGAAATCCACCGTATGGCTGATGGGCACCACAATGTCCACCGGCTCCTGCTCCGAAACCGCTTCCACCGCCTTCACCAGCGCACCGCGGACCTTCCAGATCTCCGCCGCCCGGGCCGGATCCGTCAGGGGAATGTAGTCGAGCGCACCGTTTTTCAGGGCCAGCTCCCGCACTCTGGCGGCGTTGGCATTGACCTCACTCTCATGGCCGTCGAAGGTCAGAAGAATGTAGGAGCCCGCCTCCGGGCAAGGGTACTTCAAGCCGGAGAAATTCTCGCCGAGGGCCACCACCTTCCGCTCCATAAACTCCACCGCCGTAGGATTGGCATCGGCGCGGAGAATGGTCAGGACACTCCGGATTCCGGTATGGAGATCCGGATAAGGAACCAGCACGCTGAGTGAGCTTTCCGGTTTCGGCAGGAGTCGCAAGGTACACTTCGTGATGACCGCAAGGGTGCCCTCGGAGCCGATCATGAGATGCTTCAGCGACAGGCCGCTGGCGTCCTTCACCTGCTTACCGCCCACCTGCAGAATGGTGCCGTCCGCCAGAACCACCTCCAGTCCCCGGACATAGTCCCGGGTAACGCCGTATTTCACGGCTCGCATGCCGCCGGCATTGGTGCTGATGTTGCCGCCGATGCTGGAGGCCTTCTCGCCCGGATCCGGCGGATAAAAAAAACCACGGGCTTCCACATAGGCCTGCACGTCCTGCAGCAGAATGCCAGGCTCCACGGTGAGGGTCATGGTGTCCTCATCCAGCTCCAGCACTCGGTTCATATGGGAAAGATCCAGGATAATGCCGCCGTGCACGGGTACCGTGGACCCCACCAGGTTGGTGCCCGCACCGCGGGGTGTCACCGGAATCCGATGATCATGCGCATAGCGCAGCACACCGCTGACCTCCTGCGCCGACAGGGGAAACACCAGCGCCTCCGCGGTTCCCTTGCGTCTCCCCAGCGCGTCACTCAGGTATTCCTTCGGGATATCCTCGTCAAAAAGCAGGCGGGTATCATCCCCGATCAGATCCTGCAGTGTCTGCTTATCAATGCTCATACATCATCCTCCGACTTATATCTTTTCGTCACAGTATAACTGTTTTTTGCTCAGTCTGCAAACAGCGGTGTGGAAAGATAACGATCGCCGGTATCCGGAAGAAGTGCCACAATGGTCTTGCCCTTGTTCTCCGGCCGCTTCGCCAGCTGGATGGCAGCCCATACAGCCGCACCGGAGGAGATACCCACCAGCACACCCTCCTTCTTGCCGATCAGCTTGCCGGTGGCGAAGGCATCGTCATTTTCGACAGCAATCACCTCATCGTAAACCTTGGTATCCAGTACGTCCGGCACAAATCCGGCACCGATACCCTGGATCTTGTGGCTGCCGGCTGTGCCCTTGCTGAGCACCGGAGAGCTTGCCGGCTCCACAGCCACTACCTTCACATTGGGATTCTGCTCCTTTAGGTAGCTGCCCACACCGGTTACGGTTCCGCCTGTGCCGACACCTGCCACGAAGATGTCTACCTTGCCCTCTGTGTCCTCCCAGATCTCCGGACCAGTGCTTGCCTTATGCACCGCCGGGTTCGCCGGGTTCACAAACTGACCGGGAATGAAGCTGTTCGGAATTTCCTTTGCCAGCTCATCCGCCTTGGCAATGGCGCCCTTCATGCCCTTAGCACCCTCGGTCAGCACCAGCTCAGCGCCATAGGCCTTCATGAGCTGACGACGCTCCACGCTCATAGTCTCCGGCATTACGATGATAATGCGGTAGCCTCTGGCAGCTGCTACAGAGGCCAGACCGATACCGGTATTTCCGGAGGTGGGCTCGATGATCACAGAGCCTTCCTTCAGCAGTCCCTTCTGCTCTGCATCATCGATCATCGCTTTGGCAATACGATCCTTTACGCTGCCTGCCGGATTAAAGTACTCCAGCTTGCCCAGAACCTTTGCCTCCAGGCCCTCTGCCTTCTCAATATGAACCAGCTCCAGAAGCGGTGTCTTTCCAATCAACTGGTCTGCGGATGTATAGATCTTACTCATAGCGGCTACCTCCTAAGGGATGAACTAATTACCAACTTTTCTTGTAGGTTTATACGGATTATAGAAACCGAAGCCATCTTTGTCAATAGCCGTCGCCTTATTTTTTTATTTTTTTGTCATTTCCATTGCCCTTGCCGCGATCGACATCTGTCCGCCGCCGTTGATTTACCCACTAATCTGGTATATAATCACATAAGCTTTATTCACAGGAGGACACCAATGCTGATTTCAACCAAAGGACGCTACGCGCTGCGGGTCATGATCGATCTTTCCGAGCATCAGAAGGATGGTTTTATTCCCTTAAAGACAATTGCCCAGCGCCAGGATATTTCCGAAAAATATCTGGAAAATATCATTAAGCTTCTGGTAAAGGCAAAGCTTCTGAACGGCGTCCGCGGAAAGGGCGGCGGATATCAGCTGACCAAGGCACCGGAGCAATATACTGTGGGCAGCATCCTGCGGATCACCGAGGAATCCATGGCCCCGGTTTCCTGCCTGGAGCCTGATGCCGCAGCCTGTCCCCGGGCAGGCGAATGCCGGACCCTTCCTATGTGGCGCGGCCTGGACAAGCTCATTAACGATTACTTTGAAAACATTACCCTAGCAGACCTCATGCACAATGAGCCGGAGGGATACGACTATTTCATTTGATCGTATCTCTCCGGCTCAGTCCGCAAAGCGATGCAGCGATGCGGCGCTAAACAGTTACCAATGTCCTACCTCCTATCCCAGCGCCACATCCATCGCCATCATCACACTGAAGCCGACAGCAAAAAAGATGGTGCCGATGTCCGAATGCCGGCCCTGCGACATTTCCGGAATCAGCTCCTCCACCACCACATACAGCATGGCGCCGGCGGCAAAGCTCAGAAGATAGGGAAGCAGCGGCACCACAAGCTGTGCCGCCAGAATGGTCAGCACCGCGCCGATGGGCTCCACAATCCCGGACAGCACACCGCTGACAAAGGCCTTGCCCTTGCTTTCTCCCTCCGCCCGCAGCGGCATGGAAATGATGGCGCCCTCCGGGAAATTCTGTATGGCGATGCCCAGGGACAGCGCCAGCGCACCGGCTGCCGTGATCTGCGTGCTTCCGGCAAGATAGCCCGCATACATGACGCCCACCGCCATACCCTCCGGTATGTTATGGAGCGTCACCGCCAACACCATCATGGTGGTACGTCCCAGACTGGTTTTCGGTCCCTCTGCCTCCGCACTGCCCGCATGAAGATGCGGAATCAGATGATCCAGCGCAAAAAGAAAGAGAATGCCGATCCAGAAGCCCACAAAGGCCGGCAAAAAGGACCATTTCCCCCAATCACTTACCTGCTCTATGGCCGGCATCAACAGGCTCCAGACAGAGGCCGCCACCATCACACCGGCGGCAAATCCCGTCAGGGAACGCTGCACCGCATCTCCCAGCGCCCGCTTCATAAAGAAAACGCAGGCTGCTCCCAGACTCGTCCCCAGAAAGGGAATGAGAAGCCCCAGCATTGTACTCGTCAGCATATACTATCGTCTTCCTTTCGTTTACTGTTTTTGCCTTTCGGTTAGTTTTATCTAACTCGCTAAGCCGGAATTATAGCATATTCTGCCCAAATAGAAAAGCGCCAGCCGGTACCGCGCATAGAAAAGGGGCCCCGCTCTTCGCGAGGCCCCTTCATCTTTGTCACAACTTTACGCTTCCGTTCTCTCCGCCGGCTTCAGGTTCCGCATTTCCCGACGGATTCTGCGGCATACGCCGTGATTTTCCTTGCCGATGCGGTTCACCAGCTTATTGAGACGATCCTCCAAAAGTGCATATTTCTGTTCCTTTGTCATATTGACTCCTTTCCTGTTTTCAGCAAAACTTTCTTTCTGTGTTTATGGAAACGCTGATTGAATCAGCATTTTCTTAGCATCCCATGGCCGCTGCAGTCGCTCCGGACTTTTCCGTCAGCATCGCCGTCATTTCCCGAATCACCAGCAGCAGCGCCAGCACGAAGGCCAGGCCATCCGCCACCGGTCCGGCCCACAAAACACCCTTCAGTCCGATCCGGCTGCACAGAATCATGATGGCCGGAATCAGGAAGATGATCTGGCGGCTGAAGGAAATCAGGCCGGAGATCACCGGCTTGCCGATGGACTGGAAGAAGATGGCAGACACCACCTGGAAGCCGTTGCAGAAGCTGAGCAGAGTAAAAATCCGGAAGGACAATACCGAAAATTCCGTGTAAAGATCACCCTGCTCGCCGAACAATGCGGTAAGCTGCACCGGGAAAATCTGGAACGCCGCGAAGCAGAGCACCGCCACCACAGTGGCTGTTCCGGCACATGTCGCAAATGCCGCCTTCACGCGCTTCATATCGGAACGGCCGTAGTTGTAGCCGATGATAGGCTGTGCGCCGGTACCGATGCCGGTAACGATGGAAATCATAATCGTGTTGAATTTCATGACAATGCCGAAGGCCGCCAGCGGAATATCCGGTCCGTACTGCGATGCGGAGCCGTAGCGCACGAGATAGTAATTGATCACCGCCATGATTACGGCAATGGCAAACTGGGAAATAAAGCTGGAAACGCCCATACTGGCGATTTTCCGCAGCAGCCCGAGCTTCGGCTTCATTTTCCTGAGGGAAATGCGCACGGTTTTAAAGCGGGGCACATACCACATGCTGATGACAAAGTTCAGAATCTGTCCGATCACGGTGGCCCAGGCAGCGCCCTCCATGCCCCAGTGGAAGCCCAGGACGAACAGGGCATCCAGAATCACATTGGCAACACAGCCGGCGATCATGCCGATCATGGTCAGCTGCGGTGTTCCGTCTGCACGAATGAGGGAGCACATGCCGCAGCCGATGATCACAAAGGGAAAGCCCAATATGACAATCTTTCCATAGGCCAGTGCATAGCTTCGGTTGTCTGTCGTGGCCCCCAGAAGAGAGGTCAGCGGCTCCAGCCAGATTGCACAAATCAAAAGCATGACAATGCCGGTCGCAATCAGCCAGAAGAAGGTATTGTTCGCGCCCTCCTCTGCATCCTCCTTCTTATTTCGTCCCAGCTCCAGGCTGAGACATGCCGCACCGCCGTCACCAAACAGCAGTGCCAGCGCCGTCACCACCATGTTTAAGGGAAAAATCACATTGGTGGCACTGTTTCCCAGGGTGCCCACACCCCAGCCGATGAAAATCTGATCCACGATGTTGTATAATGCATTCACCACCAGGGCCACCACACTCGGAACCGCATATTTCAGCATGAGACTTCCGATCGGCGCCGTGGCTAACGGATTTTTTTCCTGATCCATGATAAAATCACCTCCTGTTGAATTATTTCAAGTCAGCAGGAAGCTTAAACTATATGATTATCATAGAGTCAAGGGAAAATTGACGCCTTTTTTTCCTCAGAATATAATGTAGGCAGTGCAGCAAATTGAAGAAGGGATGCAGAATGGAAAACAATCTACTGTCCATCGGAGAGATGGCGAAAAGCAGAAATGTGAATGTACAGTCGCTTCGATACTATGAGAAGCTGGGGATTCTGGTGCCCGTTTATGTCAACCCGGAAACGGGCTACCGCTATTATGCGCCGGAGCAGATCATGGTCCTGGATACCATCATACTCTGCATCCATCTCGGCATCCCCCTGAAGGAGCTGAAAAATTATGTCAATGCAGAGGGCCAGCTGGAATTCGAACGCCTTCTGCAATACGGACGGGCGCTGGCCACGGAAAAGATTCGCAAGATCGAAAACGGCCTGGCCTCCATCGACAATACCCTGCAGCAGATCAATGCCCAGCGGAATTTTCTGGATCAGGAGGGCTATTATTCCAGACCGATCCGGATGCGTTACTGCATCACCCTGCCCTGTGCACCGAAAATGGAGGCCGACGTCTACGAGAAAAAGCTCAGTAAGCTCTTCCATATGGCCGAGAAGCTTTCCCTTCAGGCCTCCTTCCCCCACGGCATCATTTCGGACTATCATTACGGAAAATGGACCGGCTCCCGCATGTTCCTGGAGGTTCTTCCAGACAATGCGGATTCCATTGAAGTCCTTCCCGAAGGCAGCTATCTCTGCTTCCAGGAGCCCCGGGAAAGGCATTCCGCGCCCGAAGACATTTTTCCGGAGGAACTGAAGGCGCGTGAAAACGCTGCGGTGATCGTCTCCTGCATGTCGCCCAACACCTACAAATACGATGCCGTCACCCTGGAATTCCAGCTGCGGGAGGATTGACAGCACTGCAGATTCCGTGCACCAGAAATCCCCCCAGCGTCATCGCAGCGACATACAAAAGGTTTGCCGGGAGGATGCCTACCGCTGCAGATATCTCGTGAAATACCGGCTGATTGGAAAGATGGTAGGGCGACAGGTAAAACATATCGGCATCCCCTGTCGGCCCGGCGAGCACATTGATCAGCACCGCAAGCCAGCAGCAGAAAAGAAACAGCGGCAGCATCCGAGCATAGTCTACCGCCCTGCGTCCGACCCTGCCGCTCATATGGCAGAAAAGCCCCAGAAACAGCAGGATGAAATGCCAGAGAAAGCCATGCATCGTCATGGTCCAGTAGGGATGCATCAGCCCCGGCGGCACCGCCAGCGCCATGATGCCGCCCAGAAGCCCGAAATCCTGCAGAAATGCGGCGACAATCCCCATATGCTTTTCCTTCCGCAACAGCGGCACCGCAAGACATAGATACATGGGCACGCTGCAGAGCTGGAAGGGGAAGTACCACCAGTCAAAGTGCCCGTTAAATTCGATCCAGTATAAAAAGGCCTGCTTGTAAAGCTCCATAAGCATAAGGATGAGCCCCATGACAAACAGCAACTGCCGGAAAAATGTTTCAGGTCTCGCAGCCCTCTGCATTTTCCGGCGACAGCAGACTGCGCCAATGACGGCAGCTCCCGTTCCCGATATCGCCAGCAGAATATGGAAGGCCGAATACGGTGTCGGCGGCGTCATCGGCCATGCCGTCATCTG
>CAVATZ010000084.1:0-8807 GCA_963591655.1 Clostridiales bacterium | reverse complement strand
CCGAGACCGTATCGGCAAACCCGGCGAAAGCCGGCGACGCAAAGCTATAGGGACTGTAAAATGTCAGCCAGCTGCAATCCGAATTGAATATCGAAGATTTGGATTCTCTTGCTGACTCCTTAAAAAGGAGTTACGTATGAAAAACTTAGTCAGAAAAATCGTCACCATGACACTTGTTCTTGCAGCTGCATTCTCTACGACAGCATTCGCAGGAAGCACACAGGGAAACGCCGCATTCGAAAAGGTGAATCAGATTCGCGAAGCCAATGGCCTCCAGCCTCTTACCTGGGACAACAGCATTGAGGCAGCCGGCGATGTGAGAGCAGAGGAAATCTCCAGAAGCTTCTCCCATACCAGACCGGACGGATCTGCATGGTACACTGCAGACGAGAGCGTTCTCTATGGCGAGAATCTGGCTGAGTACTACAACAGTGCAGATGAGGTTGTCGCAGCTTGGATGGCTTCACCGGATCACAAGGCCAACATTCTGAGCGACCAGTTCACAACAGGCGCCATTTCTGTATATCAGCAGAACGGCAGAACCTATTGGGCTGAGGAGTTCGGTATGTAATAGATGCGATTAGAGGCCGACAAACGCCGGACTTTAATTCATACTCTTTTTTCAATCCCCGATGGACATTGTCCACCGGGGATTCCTTTTTTCTCTTTTTCAAAAAATCCAAAATTTTTAAGTCTTTTTATAAGTGCTTATGTGTTAAGATTCATACATAAAAATGCGGTATTAAAATGCTCTGTGAACACTGCAGTTGATTGGAGACTTAAAATATGAAGACAGCGAGTAATGAAAAGAAGAATGTGAGCGGCACCTTTATTGTAGACATCCAGTATCAGGAGAATGCTACCTGGCAGGGAAAGGTCACCTGGGCAGACCGCAAGAAGGAGCAATACTTCCGCAGCGCTCTGGAGCTGATTCGCATGATTGACGGTGCGTTGACTGAGGGACAGACCGATGAATAAGGATTTACAGAATCGTCTGTATGCCGTAAATCTGATCCTGGTGGCAGTGGATCAGAAGAACGGCAGCGATTACAGCGGACGGATTTATACCAAATACGAGAGGGAACCCCGCAGCTTTAACGGCATGGGCGAAATGATCAATCTTATGGATGCCCAGTATGACCGCTGGTGCTTTCCACAGAGTGCTTCCATTAACCGGGCCTTTACCCGGAAGGGCTTCCAGAAAAATGCGGCACGGGTGCACTCTCAGCAGTCGCTGATTGAGTATGCAGACACCGTACCTCATTATGATGCCATTTTTACGGAGCAGGGAAAGCTGGGCAGCTTTTATGTACAGACCCGGTTCCGGCAGAACGCTACCTGGCAGGGAGATGTGTACTGGCTGGAGGAGGACCGCTGGAGCGGCTTCAGCAGTGCGCTGGAGCTTATGAAGCTGATGGATGATGCCAGTTCCGAGGCCTGCATTGAATTTCATACTTGTAAAAATCAAAAAGAGTGCTAAGCTTAGTGTAGCTTAAGTATTTGGCTTCGATGAGGGAGCAGAACCGGAGGGTTCTGCTCCTTTTTGCTGTCGAAAACTTTTTTACAGACGTGAAAATCAATTCCCAAAAAAGACATTGCGTCTTTATATAAAAATCTTTTTGATTTTCTGGTAAAAAGTCAGAATAAATTGTTTTATGCATAAAATATGGCGGCTGTTGCCGTATTAATACACTATTTATGAATATAAGACATATATTTATTCATTCCGAAAATATACACAAAAGCATTGACAAATTTATGACGTATGATTAAAATGTGTCATAAATAAGGAGCCGAACACACAGGACTCCGGAAGAAAACAGGGAGGAGAAACAATTATGAAAAAGGTAATGTCTCTTGCAATGACCACGGTGATGGCGGCAGCTGCTCTGGCAGGCTGCGGATCATCCGGCAGCACAACAGCGACAACTGCAGCAGCAACCACGGCAGCGGCAGAGGAGAGCACCGCAGCAGCTGAGGATACCACAGCGGCGGCAGCCGAGGCAGAGGATTCTGCTGTCAGCGGAAAGACCTACAAGATCGCTATTGACCAGGCCTTCGCGCCGTTCTCCATCCAGCAGGATGACGGTTCCTATGTGGGAATTGATGTAGAAATGATCAAGGCCGTTGCAGAGGCCGAGGGCTTCGATGTGGATATCCAGCCCATGGATTTTTCCGCCATTATTCCGGCACTGACCTCCGGCACCATTGACGGCGGCCTGGGCTGCATGAGTGTAACAGATGAGAGAAAGCAGAGTGTGGATTTCTCCGATCCTTACTACGAGGACGGTCTCGCGCTGGTAACCGCAGCCAGCGATGACAACAGCATCAACGCTCTGACAGACCTGAAGGACAAGACCATTGCCGTAAAGGAAGGCACACAGGGTGCGCTGTGGGCAGAGGACAATCAGGCCGAGTACGGCTTCGAGATCTCTACGCTGCAGGACAGTGCTTCCATTGCTATGGCGGTAAAGAACGGACAGGCAGACGCTATGCTGGAGGATTATCCGGTGATCGCTTATGAAATCAAGATCGGCGAGCAGGAGGGTCTGAAGGTTGCTGTTGATGCTGTTAACGAGCCGGGCCCCATTGCCTTCGCTGTCAACAAGGGCGCTAACGCAGATCTGCTGCAGGCCTTTAATGACGGTCTTGCCAAGATCAAGGCAGATGGCACCTACGACAGCATTCTTGCCGAGTACGCGGATTAATGTCCAACGGGCTGAGTCGCAGTAATTCAAAGGGGGAACGCGATGTTCCCTCTTTTTTTCAATCAGAAAGGTCAAGCCAATGTCTAACTACTTCTCCATGTTCTTCCAATACCTGCCGCGCCTTCTCGGCGGACTCCGGCTCACCGTCATTATCGCTATCTTCGGTATTTTGATTGCCTTTGTGCTGGGCATTCTGATCTGTATTCTCTCCATCAGCGGAAAATCCCTTCTGGTGAAGCTGGCGAACCTCTACATCACCATCATTCGTGGTATCCCGCTGATGATCCTGGCATTGTTCCTGTATTTCGGCGTCATTAAAAATGCGCTGCCGCTTCTGGTGTCGGCTTCCCTGATCCTGGGACTGAACGCCAGCGCCTACATGGCGGAGATTTTCCGTGCCGGCATCCAGGCCATTGACTACGGCCAGATGGAGGCGGCCCGCTCCCTGGGCCTTTCCTACGGACAGACCATGCGGAAGATCATCCTGCCCCAGGCGGTGAAGATCATGATTCCTTCCCTCATGAACCAGTTCATCAGCTCCCTGAAGGATACGGCCATTCTCTCTGCCATCTCCGTAAACGAGCTCACCATGTGTGCGAAGACGATCATTGCCCGAAACTACAAGGCCTTCGAGGTCTACAGCTATGCGGCCATCATGTATGTCATTCTCATTACCGCACTGACACTGCTCAGTAAGTATGTAGAGAGACGGCTGAGCTACGATAAGCGCTGAGGAGGTTTGCTATGTCATCAATCATTAAAGTACAGAATCTCAAAAAGGTATTCGGTGAGCTGGAGGTTCTCCGGGACATTTCCTTCGACGTGGAAGAGGGCCAGGTGGTCTGTGTCATTGGTCCCTCCGGCTCCGGCAAGTCCACCCTGCTGCGCTGCCTCAACAAGCTGGAGGAGACCCAGGGCGGCGAAATCGAGGTGCTGAATCAGAAGCTTTCCCAGGTGAAGGACATCAATAAGTATCGCGAGAACATCGGCATGGTGTTCCAGCATTTCAACCTCTTCCCCAACTATACGGTCATGGATAATCTGACCCTGGCACCGGTGATGCTGAAGAAGATGACCAAGGCAGAGGCGGAGCAGAAGGCAGCGGAGCTTCTGAAGACCGTTGGTCTCTATGACAAGAAGGATGTGTATCCGGTGACTCTTTCCGGCGGTCAGAAGCAGCGTGTGGCCATCGCCCGGGCGCTGTGCATGAGTCCGAAGATCATGCTCTTCGATGAGCCTACCTCCGCACTGGATCCGGAGATGGTCGGCGAGGTACTGGATGTTATGAAGAAGCTGGCCCAGGAGGGCATGACCATGGTGGTGGTGACCCACGAGATGGGCTTCGCCAGAGAGGTGGCCGACCGGGTGGTCTTCATGGAGGACGGCTTCATCGTAGAGGATTCCAGTCCTGCGGAAATGTTTTCGAATCCGAAATCCACGCGCTGCAAGGCATTCCTGGCCAGTGTGCTGTAAGGAGGCAATATGAGCGAACGATATCCTGGAGGCAGCGGTGAAGAGCCGCTTCGCCTGAAAGCAAAAACTTAAAAATGTGAATATTACTGATTTTTATACATTTGAATATGCATAAAAACGGTGCTATCATGAAAGAGACTGAGCTGCTTATGCAAATCAGTCTCTTTTCGTTATCAATACGGAACAGCGGGAGGAAATGACCATGAAAATGAAGAGATTGGGTGAAATGCTGCTGGAGCTTGGGCTCATCAATGAGGAGCAGCTGCAGCAGGCCTTTGTATTTCAGAAACAGGACAATGATCGTCTCGGTACGGTGCTGGTGAAGCACGGATTCATCACGGAGGCACAGCTGATTGATGCCCTGCGCATGCAGCTGGGCATCGACTACATTGACCTGACCAAGGTGGACATCGATCCGGAAATGTCGAAGCTTCTGCCGAAGAGCTTCGCGCAGAAGGAGAAGGTGGTGCCGGTGCGCACCGTGAAGGGCGTTCTTTATCTGGCCATGGCGGACCCCATGAACTTCATGGCGCAGGAGGAGGCGGCACGGATTTCCCGAAAAAAAATCATCCCCATGATCGCCGGAAACGCAGCTGTGGTGCGGGCCATCAATACCCTGTATGGCAATGAAGGCGCTGCCGAGGCGATGGCGCAGATGCGGGCGGAGGCCGGCATTTCTCCGGAAGCGGTGACCGCGGCGGAGGAGGACTCCAAGGACAATGCTCCCACCATCCGCTTAGTGAACTCCATCATTGAACGGGCTGTCCGGGAGAATGCTTCCGACATTCACTGGGAACCGGGCGAGGAGGAGCTGGTGATCCGCATGCGTATTGACGGCAAGCTTCATCGGATTCTCACCATCCCTCGGAATCTTCAGGATTCCGTCATTTCCCGATTGAAAATCATGTCCAAGCTGGACATTGTGGAGCGTCGGGTGCCTCAGGACGGACGGGCGAAGCTGAAGCTCATGGGTACCGAGGTGGATCTCCGTGTGTCGACACTGCCGACCATTTACGGAGAGAAAATCGTCATTCGTATTTTGATGCGGAACGGTGAAAAGCTTAATCGCCGCGGCATCGGCATGCCGGAGGCGGAGGATGCCAAGCTGGACCGGCTTCTGGGACTTCGTGCCGGTGTCATCATGATTGTGGGTCCCACCGGCTCCGGAAAGTCCAGCACCATGTATGCGCTGGTGAATGAGCTTCTGTCCGAGAGCACCAATCTCATTACACTGGAGGACCCTGTGGAGTACAATATCGCCGGGGCAACGCAGGTGCAGATCAACGAGAAGCTGGGCCTGACCTTCGCCTCCGGACTCCGCGCCATTCTTCGACAGGATCCGGATATCATCTGTGTGGGAGAGATTCGAGACGGTGAGACGGCGGAAATTGCCATGCGGGCGGCCATGACCGGACATCTGGTGATCACCACCATTCACACCGAGGATGCAGTATCTGCTGTGGATCGTCTGCGGGACATGGGCGTGCCCGGTTATCTCATCGCTGCCGGCGTGCGCGGCATCATTTCCCAGCGTCTTCTGCGGCGGATCTGCCCGAGCTGTAAGGAGGAGTATGTGCCTGCGCCCGGGGAGCTGCAGGCGGCGGGACTGCCGGAGAAGCCGGGACGCATTTACTACAAGGGAAAGGGCTGCGATCTTTGCTTCCACTGCGGCTATCGCGGACGGATCGGCGATTTCGAGGTGCTGCTCATGAATGACAAGCTGCGGCGCTGCATCACCGAGGATCAGGGCAAGCAGCGCTTCCGGGAGCTGGCGAAGGAAACCGGCTACCATACCATGCTGGAAAATGCCGAGGCCCTCGTGCTGTCCGGCGTCACCAGCATTGAAGAAGTGGCGCAAAATTTAACGGACATATAACTGAGAGGGAAAGCTAATGTTTACTATCGAAGAACTGCTGACACAAGCCCGGGAGCTGCATGCCTCCGATCTGCACCTCTGTTGCGGCCTGCCTCCGAAGCTCCGCATCGACGGAAGCCTCCGCTCTCTTGGAGAGGAAAGATTGACGGAGGAGGATTGCCGACAGCTGGCCACGGCCCTTCTGGGCTCCTCCTTTTCGGATCTCGGCAAAGTCGGGGAGTACGACCGGGGTGCCGACATCTGCGGCATCCGGGTCCGCATCAATGTTTTTCTGCAGCAGGGAAAACCCTCTGCCGCAGTGCGATTGCTGGCGGATCATATTCCGGCGTTGGAGGATTTGCATCTGCCGCCGGCAGTATCCCGTTTCCCGGCATTTCGACAGGGGCTGGTGCTGGTGACCGGTGAAACCGGCTCCGGCAAGTCCACCACTCTGGCTGCCGTGCTGCAAAGGATCAATGAGACGAGAGATGCGCACATCCTGACACTGGAGGACCCTATTGAGTATGTGTATACACCTGATCGCGCGCTCATTAACCAAAGAGAAATCGGGATGGACACCGCATGCTATGCCGCCGGCCTGCGGGCGGCTCTCCGGGAGGACCCGGACGTGATTCTCATCGGAGAAATGCGGGACCTGGATACCATCGAGACGGCACTGACGGCGGCAGAAACCGGTCATCTGGTGTTTGCTACATTACACACCAATTCCGCGACGGAGACCATTGACCGCATTGTGGGTGTGTTCCCGGCGGAGCGACAGGCCCAGATTCGGATTCAGCTGTCCGCTACGCTGAAGGCGGTGCTGTCCCAGCAGCTTCTTCCCCGGATCGGCGGCAGAGGAAGGGTGGCTGCCTGTGAGCTCATGATGATGAATACAGCGCTTGCCAATCTGGTGCGGGAGGGGAAGACTGCCCAGATGCAGAGCTTCCTTCTGTCTGGCGCGGAGGAGGGCTCTCTCACCATGGACAACGCCCTGCTGCAGCTTGTGAAGGAGGGCCTGATCCGCCCGGAAACCGCATTGGAGACCGGTCGGGATGCAGAACAATTAAAAAGAAGAATTTCTATTTTGTGACATTCTTAAAAATACTCAAAATAATTAAAAATATACATAAGCGCTGAAAAATACTCTCGAAAATTGCATAAAATCCTTGACTTTACACAAAACATTGCTAAAATGAAGGTACAGAAACAAAGAAACGAGTCGAAAATAACAGATTGAATCCTTTCTGAAACGACTCGAAAAGACGGGGAAAGGGAGGTGAGAATAATGATTTCTTATTCATACAGAGCTTTCACCGCCGGCGGAACCGAAGCCCAGGGCATGGTACAGGCCATGGATGAGTACAATGCAGTGCTGCAGATTCGGGATCAGTATCCCATCATCAAGAGCCTGAAGCCCATCCATAACAGTCGGATGCAGAAGCTGCTCACCATGGAGCTGGGAAGCAGGAAAATCAAGAGCAAATCCCTTGCAATGATGTGTTCCCAGTTCGCCATCACCCTAAAATCCGGAATGCCCATCGTAAGGGCCATGGATATGATCGCAAGGCAGACCGAGGATAAGCGGCTGAAGAAGATACTCACCGCCGTTTCCGAGGATGTGGCAGCCGGAAATATGGTGGCCTCCTGTTTCGAAAAATACAAGGAAAGCTTCCCGCCTACCTTCATTGAAACCGTAAGGGCCGGAGAACAGTCCGGTACCTTGGACAGAAGCTTCGAAAAGCTCCAGAGCTATTACGAGAAGAGCTACAAAACGACCGAAAAGATCCGCAGTGCCATGACCTATCCGATTTTTGTGGTCTGTGTGGCCATCGTGGTTCTCATCGTGGTTATGGCGAAGGTGATTCCGACACTGGCGGCTACCTTTGCTGATCTGGGAGGAGACCTTCCACTGATCACCAAGGTCATGATTGATTGCTCCAACTTCTTCGCACATTGGTGGATGGTGATGATCATCTTTCTGCTGGCGATGATTGTCGGATGGAAGTGCATATCCCGAACCGAAAAGGGTGAGCGCTTCGCCGCAAAGCTGGCCATATCCCTGCCGGTCATCGGCAGAATCAATTGCCTGAACGGCGCTGCACAGTTTGCCAACACCATGTCGGTGATGCTGGCCTCCGGACTCACACTGGACCGGGCAGCCGCTACCACAGCAAAGACCATTGACAATTACCTGCTCCGCAAGGACGTTTTCGACATGATCGGCCGTATCGAAGAGGGCAGAAGCTTAGGACGGTGCATTCGCGATACGAAGCATTTTCCGGCTAATCTCAAGGAAATGTGTTCCGTCGGCGAGGAAACCGGTGAGCTGGATCAGACGCTCAATGTTGTAGGCGACTACTTCACCAACGAAGCTGACCACGCCACCAAGCAGGCCATCGCCAAGCTCGAACCCGCATTGCTCGTCATGCTGGCAATCTTCGCAGGATTCATCGTATTTGCGATTTATCTGCCGATCTTCACGATGTACGACCTAATGTAGTACTGGGAAGCGTGAATTTCGCGAGGAAGCCGATGCAAGCTCGCTTGCATGAGGCTGACAAAGCGACGATTCACATTTAACAGCCGAGGTCGTATCGACCAATCGAAGATTGGGAGATACGAGCGAAGGGTGTTGCTTCACAGTACGGAATAAAAAAGAATTGAACGCCGCGAGGCTTCAAGATACACATCAACCGGGCATCTGCCCAACAAGGAAAAAGGAGAAAGAGTATGTTCAAGAAATTAAACAAAAAGGGATTCACATTGGC
>CAVATZ010000083.1:0-8881 GCA_963591655.1 Clostridiales bacterium | reverse complement strand
AGGGCAACATAGCTTTCATTGGAGCCCAGCATGATCTGTTCGCCCTCCCGGACGATTTTTCCGTTGGCGTAGCGGGTGTTGCATTGCGCACGCTTTCCGCACCAGCAGACGGTGGGCACCTCCTCAAGGATGTCTGCGATCTCCATCAGTCGCTCTGATCCCGGAAACAGCCGGTTTCGGAAGTCGGTCCGAAGACCGTAGCAAAGCACGGGGATATTGTAGAAGTCGACGAGATCGGAAAAGGCATCTACCTCTGCGGCGGAAAGAAACTGGGCCTCATCCACGAGAACCGCATCGACGACATTGCCGTGATAGACATAGGCTTCGCTGTCCCTCGACCAGAGCCCGGAAATTTCCTTCAGAAAATCATCCACATATTCCGCCGGTGCAGACAGGCCTATACGGGAATGAATCTCTGTGGCGCTGTCCCGGTTGTCAGTGCGGGGCTTCAGCAGCACGGCATACTGCCCGCGTTCCTCGTAATTGTAGCGTACCATCAGAATGTTGGCAGACTTGGAGCTGCCCATTGCACCATATCGGAAATATAATTTTGCCATAGGAATCCCTCGCTGTTTTTGTTCTTCTGGCAGTATACTGTAGATGGGACAAATCGTCCAGTATTCGACCTCTAAATCGGGCATCCGGTAGGCAATAACTGAGCAGAGGCGAATTTCTTTCGGTATTTTAACGGAGACATCCCGTAATTTAAGCGGAACTGTTCGATGAAATGGCTGATCTGGTTGTAGCCAACATCTGCACTGATCTCGGAAACGGATTTTTCGGTATTTAAGATCAGATTTTTTGCCATATAGAGTCGGTATTCGTTCAGATATTTGATCGGAGAGAGCCGGGTGTATTTCCGGAACAGGTCGGTACAGCGATTTTTATTCATGATGCCGCAGGCGGCGATTTGGCGGACGGTTAAGGGCTCATGATAATGGCTGTGGACGAAGCTCAACATGGTCTGGAACAATTCCTGTTCTTCCTTGTCATTTGGCGTTTTGCTCTCCGCAAAGGAATGTAGCAGCTCTTCCAGTATCCGGGAAAGAAAATTCACAATGGAAAAAAAGTCTGCGTTGTCATTGATGTGATCAGAAAGGTTTTTCAGGATCCCGGTTTGCTCCGGCCTTAAAAGCAGAACAGAGCTGGTGAAATTTCTATTTTCCAGAAGAGGACGGATATAATGCTTTAAGATCATGGGATGAAAGATCTCCGGGGAAAAATTAATGCACAGGGAACAGGCATCTTTTCCTGTGGTCCGGGAGCTGTGAAGCATATGGTCCTTTATGAGGAGGATCTTATCACCGGAGAGTCGGACGGTATCACCATTGATGCAGTATTCCAGCTCTCCGCTGACCACCCAGTTTAACTGCAGCTCGTCATGCCAGTGAAATGGCGTAGAATCACCGGCGGCCGCGTGATAATTTTGAGAAAAAACGGAAACAGGAAAATCTTCTGACAGGTAATGCGCCTTTTCCTGCATATCATCCGTTGTAGAGATAACGAACGATCTGCCCGCCTGATTGCATTCCGGATAGGATATATTCATGAAATCGCTCCCTTTTGAGTCCCTTTTGCTTTATCAAAAAATGTCTTTTCTGATACGAATCCATTAAAGTATACCGCTTTTGGGTGATTTTCGGAATCACTGGGGGATGAATCCGGTACAAATCTGATAAAACCAATTTTATAAATGATAGAAACCATTCATTCTGATGTCTATACTTAGGACACAAAAATAAGGAGGACATCATCATGGCATCTGTAAACGGTGAAAGATTACTTGCAAGGATCAACGAACTGGGAAAAATCGGAAGAGACGCAGAAGGAGGCAGAACCAGGCTGGCTGCTTCTGATACCGAAAAAGAAGGAAGAGATCTGGTTTCCGAATGGATGAAGGAGGCTGGCTTGGAAATCGTGGTAGACCGGATCGGAAATATTTTCGGCATTTGGGAGACACCTGAAAATAAGGATCAGGCACCGCTTATGCTCGGTTCTCATATTGATACAGTTATTCATGCAGGACAGTATGACGGATGCCTGGGCGTGATCTCCAGTATTGAGGTGATCAAGACATTAAAGGATGCCGGAATGGTTTCTGCAAGGCCCATCGTTGCGGCTGCATTTACCAATGAGGAGGGCGTCCGCTATTCACCGGATATGATGGGCTCCCTGGTATACGCAGGAGGAATGGACACAGAAGAGGCGCTGGATGCAGTGGGAACAGACGGCACCATTTTGCGAGATGAATTAAAGCGCATTGGCTACGAGGGAACCGCAGAGCCGGGCTTTATCAAGCCGTGTGCATTTGTGGAGCTGCACATCGAGCAGGGACCGATTATGGATGTTGAGGGTGTGAAAATCGGTGCAGTAGAGAATCTCCAGGGCATTCACTGGCAGCGTGTCACCATCGAGGGTATCGCAAACCATGCAGGAACCACCCCGACAGGCTTGAGGGTGGATGCCGGTCTGGCTGCTGCCAAGATCAATGTCTTTTTAAGAGAGCTGGTGAAGAAATCCGGCGGTGTGGCAACGGTGGGCTGCATCGAGCACGAACCGAATGCCATCAATGTCATTCCGTCGAGGGCCGTTATGACAGTGGACTTGAGAAATCCGAACAAGGAAAAGCTGGATGCGGACGAGAAGACACTGGCTGCATATTTCAAGGAACTGGAAAATACCGATCATGTCAGGATCAGCAGTGTGCGCCTGACCGAATTTGATCCGGTGCCGTTTGATGAGGACATCGTAAAGAAAATCGAGGCGGCCGCTTCGGCAAGGGGGCTGAGCACCCGCCGCATGACCTCCGGCGCGGGACAGGACGCCCAGATGATGGCACGGATCTGTCCGACGGCCATGATATTTGTGCCGAGCATCAACGGCATCAGTCACAATCCGAAGGAGTATACACCGGATGAGGACTGCGTGGCAGGTGCAAATGTATTCCTGGATGTGGTAAGTGAGATGGCAGGAGTGCAGTAAGCACCATGATTGTTGATGCGCAAATATATGTTCTGGGTGCTCTTTGAGTACATATGTGATAGAGTTGTAAGGATTGTATGGATAAGCTGAGCTTCATGGATGACAGGAGGTAAAAATGAGCAAGGTTTTGATTGTGATCGATATGCAGAACGATTTTGTGACCGGTTCTCTGGGCAGCAAGGAGGCACAGGCAATCGTTCCGAAGGTGAAGGCGAAGATCCGGAAATATGCAGATCATGGCGATCGTATCATTTTCACGCGGGATACGCACGGAGAGAACTACCTGGAGACATCGGAGGGAAAGAAGCTGCCGGTGAAGCATTGCATCAAGGGCACAGAGGGCTGGCAGGTTGTGCCGGAATTGGTGACAGAGCCCTGCGAATATGTAGACAAGCCGAGCTTCGGCTGGCTGGCCTGGGACGATTTCAAGGAAAATGATGAGATAGAGCTGGTCGGCGTTTGCACCGACATCTGCGTGGTTTCCAACGCGCTGATCCTGAAGGCGAAATATCCGGATGCCGCGATTTCCGTGGATGCGGGCTGCTGCGCCGGGGTTACGCCGGAGAAGCATGAGGCAGCCCTGGAAACCATGAAGAGCTGTCAGATTGATGTCTATGGGGAAGCGTAAAGAAAGGAAATCATGGATTACAGAAAATTTGAATCGCATATCGTGCTGCGGGTGGATCGTGGGGAGGAAGTGATGGCTGCCATTACGGCGCTCTGCGAGAATGAGAATATTCTGCTTGCGTCGATTTCGGGACTTGGTGCAGCGGATCGGCTTGTGATGGGGCTCTATGATATCGAAACGCAGCGCTTCAGCGAAACGGTTCTGGAGCAGCCGCTGGAGATTACCTCACTCATCGGGACCGTCACGGAGATGAACGGCAAGCCGTATCTGCATGTCCATGTCAATGCTGCCGACGCAGCGGGACGGGCCTACGGCGGACATTTGAAGTCTGTCCGCATCAGCGGTACAGCAGAGATCGTACTGACCGTGATTGAAGGACATGTCGGACGGAAGAAGGATGAGATCACGTCTACCGGCCTCAATTTGTTCTCCTTTGACTGATTTCCATAAAGAGATGGAAGGAATTCATTTATCCATGAAAACGAAACAGTATCATCCGATCCGCGGGGCAGTGATTTCCATGCTTTTGGCGGGACTTTATTATATTATGGCCAGCGCTGTTGTCAGCCTTGTGGTCAGTGACGCAAACAGCATGCTTTCTGAGCTGATCAGAATCATTTCTCTTGTGCCGCTGCTTTTGCTCTATAAGCTATGGCATAGAAAAGAGCTTCCGCACCTTTTCAGAATTGCCGGTACCGCGCGAGGCGTGCTGCTGGGCTGGAGCATGCTGCTGATGGGCGCTATTGTTGCCGTCAGCAATCTGCTGCAGGGGGATGTGGGCAGCATTCCTTATGCCTTTTTCGCCGGCTTTGTGCCCGGCTTCAGCGAGGAGGTCATTTTCCGCGTTCTGCCGCTGTCGCTGGTGTTTCAGCGCTCTCAGGAGCCGAAGGAGCTCATAAAGGCGAGCCTCGTCATCAGCCTTTGCTTCGGTCTGATTCACGGCGGCAATCTATTGATCGGCGCAGAGCTAATTTCTACGTTGCTCCAGGTTTTGTATGCCATAGGCATAGGCATGCTGCTGTCCGGCATTTATCTGAAGACGGGGTCCTTCTGGCCCGGTGTCATCCTGCATACCTGGGTGGATGCGGCATCCTCTATCAGCAAGAGCCTGCAGGAGAGCAACGGTGTGCTGACCCGGACACACACCACACTGGAAATCATCATATTATGCGCATTCACCGTAGCCTTTTATGTCAATGCGTTTATGGTATTTAAAGCAAAGAAGACTTGTGAAAAAGGCGGAGACGACAACAATTCCGCTGCCTGAATTTTTGATAAGCTAAGCACAGATGGAAAAAAATCGGCAATGAACTGCACGGTGTGTCCCATCTGTGTCTTTTTTTGTGGTAAACTGTAGCCGAAGACAAAAATCATGAAAATAATGTTAGCCCTTTCGGGAAAATCCCCCGGAGAGGGCGTGTTATACGACAGGAGAAGGAGGCTAAGGATGCCGAGAGCAAATGCAAATCAACTTGAGTTCAGTTTCGCTGATCTGACAAGAATCCTGACCCCCAGAGACGGGGATTACGTAACGCTGGACAGCAGCGGAAGATTACAGGTACGGAGCAGCAGAGGCGCGGACAGCAGTCGGAATCGACAGCTGGTAAATCGGCTGCTGCGGCTCTTTACAGAGCGCATGGACAGCCGGGACGGGGGAGAGAATGCCTTGACAGTGACCCAGAAGGAGGCCTTAAAGCATTATCTTCTCTATCTTATGGAAATGCCGGAGAACGGCAATTGCCCGGCCGTTTCCATGAAGCGACTGCGGCAGGCCATGGATTTTGTGAATACAGCAAGCTCTGAGCTTGTGCGTGTGCAGAGAAACGCAGCGGCTTCTCCTGCAGAAAAGCGCATTGCGGCGGAAATCGCAAAGCGGCTGCCGGCAGCATATCTGCAGCCGGAGAACCGCACTGTCGGCGGTTACGCCCAGTACCAGGCGGAAACCACGGAGAAACTGCGGGAGATGCTGAATAACGGTCGGCAGCAGAATATTCCGGCCAATGACATTTCCGCAAAACAGCTTCGCAATGTGGCAAGCGGCAGACTGTTCGCTGTGCAGAACGAGGTCTATACTGCAGTGCTGTCGATCTACAATGCGCTTTGCAATTTGAATCACGGACAGACCTTTGACGTGGAGCAGCTGCTCTCCAATGAGACACTGATGACAGGTCTTTTTGCCTATGCCATCCGCCAGGAGGCAGCGGTATCGAAGAGCGGCAGAGCTGCGGAAAGCGAGGCCAAGGGGCGGTATGCTTTGGAACAGGCCTTTGGTCTCAACAAGAAAACGCAGCTGCTGAAAAGCATGGATCGGGCCTTTGTGGAGGAGTTGATGATTGACGGCAGCCTGGGCCTCACTGAGGAGGTGGAACGCCGGCGGAGCAGGAAGGGTGCCTGGAAGAAAAAGCAGCAGTCTGTCAATTACGGAGCCCAGTATCTTGGTGCTCTTGCCGATGAACTGAAGCGTTTTCGCGACCTGGAGAAGCAGGCACTGCGACAGGGCCTCAGCCATGAGCAGGCGGTGGAGATGCAGAGCTGCGGCAGCAGAATTGACGGCATTCTCAGAAACCCTCAGAACTGGGCAGACATTGAGCTGGTGGCCGGAAATATGTCCAGCACCCGTTTCGCACCGGGCATCAAAACGCTTGGAAGGATCAGAACTGCCGGCATAAGCTATGCTGCTCTGGCAAACGCCGTTACAGAAGTCACGGAACGTCTGCCGCAGCCCGAGGCAGCTGTGCAGCAGGAACCGGATGACGGTAATATCGGCAATGTGGAGTCGGAGATCTTACCGAACGTGGAAGCGCTGCCGGAGGATGATGGGCTCGATGCGCTGAAGACACTGTCCTTTGACATTGTGACAGCGGAATACGGCATTCCGACACTGACAAGCGAATCCCAGAGACCCGATGCAGAGACAATTCTGGAGAGCTTTGCCGGGCCTGCCAGGGATGTGGCCGCCATGCTTCTGCTGGAGACGGATCCGTCTTCTTTGATTGCGGAAAACGACGAAAAAACGCTGCAGGATCTGGAGTCTCTGTACGGTCTGCTCCGTGCCTTTGATACAGGCGTTGCGGAGACCGGTCAGCTGAACCTCAAGGATGTGGATCTCGTGCTGTCTCGCAATGACAGCGGCAATGTCTCCTTCCGCATCGGCAACCAGCAGGTGCCCACCATCTATTCACCGGCTTTTCTGCTGCATCGCATGGAGGAGGATATCTGCGCCAATCTCAGTAAGTTCGGCACGAGTCGTGCGGAGCGTATTTTGAATGCAGGTTTGGTACAGGCGCAGAAGGGTGATCTCGGCGGTCTCACCCGCGGTATGCTTTGCGACATTCTGAAGCAGACCACCGGCATTCCGGTGCAGGAGCTCAGCAATGTTCCTACAGATTTGCTGGCAACCTATGCGCAGGTGGCTTTGCAGACCGGAAAACGCGCAGACCGGAAGCATTTCCGACGGCAGCTGCTGCAGCAGCAGAACCGCATCGAGCCGGAGCTGAATGAGCAGGATACATTGGAAGCCCTGCGGCAGCTGGAGAATCTGGCGAAGGAGGGCACGGAGCATCTGCATGATCGGGTAGAGTATCATCCGACAGAACGGCAGAGATCAGACATCAAGAGGCTGTGGACGGAAGAGGAAGCCGCAGTAAAGCGGTTCATAGCGGATATGATCTCGCCGATGGAAACCTGGCAGAACGATCTTCGTCAGAGAAAAACAGACGTGGAGAGGCTTCGCTATACCTTCTATCATCATGCAGATACAGTGGTGATGCTGCTTCAGAATCCGCAGATTCTGGAGAGCTTTTCTGAAAAGCTGGGAGAGGACTTCGCTTTTTCTGCGGTGGAACAGCTGCAGGAACAGCTCCTGGGACTCTTCGGTGACAATCCGGATATACAGACCATTTTAAAGGACAGCCATCCGGCGGAGCTCAGCATCGTTGTTCGGGGTGTGTTCGGAAACCGAGCTGACCTGCAAAAGGCGGCGGAAATGATGGACCGGATCCTGAAGCGGCTTCCGTTGGGTACCCAAATGAAGGCAAACGCAGGATTGGCGCTGGAGGTGCAGGATGAGGCGAATGATGCGAAATCCGAATCCACTTTTGAACGATATCTCCTGAAGCTTCGCAGGAAGGCAGATCTTAAGGGGCTGAGTGAAAGCATCGGAAAGATGGCGGACGAGAAGTTCGAGACCATACAGGGAAGAATGGACCGGGCCATGCAGAAGCTGTACGGCGACTATGAGCCCCTGTCCGATGATATCAGGGACCTTTCTCTTACCGATCTGATCAAGGATAATTTTGCAGGCAATGCGGGACAGGCCCGCTATATGCGGAAGGTTCTCGGCGGCTATTTCCGACAGGCGGATCCGGCTTCCAGAAGGGAAATGCTGGCATCAGCCTTCCGGGATCTGGTCCCGGAGCAGCCGGGAGAAGACGGAGACGAGCTGCAGATGGGCAGTGCTCTGTCCGGTCTCTTCAAGGGCGCAGGACCGATTTTTCAGAAGACCCTGCAGGGACTTCCTACGGACGAGCTGCCGCTGAGTATGCAGCTGGCATTGGACGATGTGAAATCCAGACTTCGCTCCATTGATCCGGCCATTGTGGCCGCCAGAATGAATCAGCTGGTGGAGGATTCCAAGGGGACGATTTCGAAGATTTCTGTGGAGCGTTCATTGGGTGCAGCTTCCGTAGGCGAGGCATTCCTTTGCCGCGTTTACGGTCCGGAGCTTGAAAAGGAAGGCCGGGAAGCCGTCATTAAACTGCTGCGTCCGGATGTGAAGAACCGGATGAACCGGGAAAAAGCATTCTTCCTGCAGTGCGCCAAGGAAACCGATGCCGGTATGGCAAAGACCATTGCCGGACAGCTGGCGGTATATGAGAAGGAGCTGGATCTTCGTCTGGAGGCCAAAAACATTCAGCGAGGCAGTGTCTACAACAAGGGTGAAGACACGGTTAAGAGTGAGCGTCTGATGACACTGGTGCGTCCGCAGGCCAACGCACTTATGCTGGAGAAGGCCAACGGCACCACTGTGGGCAACTATTTCAAGCAGGTGCGTGAACGGCTTGAGGTTCTGAAAGCGGACAACAGCCCGGAAGCCGTGAAGGAGCTAGGTGCGCTTTTTGATGAATTGAAGAAGCGCCAGGGCTTCCTTACCACACTGGCCAAAAAGTGGGTGACAGAGGGCATCTTTGAGTCCGGCTTCTATCAGGCAGATCTGCATAAGGACAATATCATGATCGATGATAAGCAGGCCACCATCATCGATTACGGCAA
>CAVATZ010000082.1:0-9194 GCA_963591655.1 Clostridiales bacterium | reverse complement strand
GTCTCCTGCTGATCGTCATCGTTATCGGCGGCATCATCTTCGGTGTGTTCACCGCAACTGAGGGTTCTGTTGTAGCCGTGGTATACAGCCTGCTGCTGTCCCTGTTCCTGTACAAGTCCATCAAGGTTTCTGAGATCCCTGCCATCCTGAAGGAGAGTGCAGAGATGACCGGCATCATCATTTTCCTCATCGGTGTGTCCTCCATCATGTCCTGGGTTATGGCTTTCACCAACATCCCGGAGATCGTTTCTGCAGGACTTCTCTCTGTCAGCAGCAACAAGTTCGTCATCTTCTTCCTGATCAACATTATCCTGCTGATCGTCGGCACCTTCATGGATATGACACCGGCTTGCCTGATCTTCACCCCGATCTTCCTGCCGGTATGTACTGCACTGGGCATGAATACCATCCACTTCGGTATCATGATGATCTTCAACCTCTGCATCGGTACCATCACACCGCCTGTAGGAACCACACTTTTCGTTGGCGTTAAGGTCGGCAATGTCAAGATCGAGACCGTATTCCGGCAGCTGCTGGTATACTTCGCCGCCATCTTCATTGTACTGATGCTCGTAACCTACATTCCGGCTTTGAGTTTGACACTGCCGAAACTGATGGGATACATCTAAACATAATCCACCGGGCCGAGCGACAGCTTGGCCTCCATTATAAAAAAGGAGAACGATACATGAAAGCATTTATGGACAAGGACTTCTTACTTTCTACGGAAACAGCCCAGAAGCTGTTCCATGAGTATGCCGAGGGCATGCCCATCGTAGATTACCACTGCCACATCAATCCCCAGGAGATCGCCGAGGACAGAAAGTTCGACAACATTACCCAGGTATGGCTGGGCGGCGACCACTACAAGTGGCGTCAGATGCGCTCCAACGGCGTAGATGAGTACTACATCACCGGCGATGCACCGGATCGTGAGAAGTTCCAGAAGTGGGCAGAGACCCTGGAGAAGGCCATCGGCAACCCGCTCTATCACTGGAGCCATCTGGAGCTGCAGCGCTACTTCGGCTACACCGGTCACCTCTGTGCCGAGACCGCTGAGGAGGTATGGAACCTCTGCAATGCGAAGCTTCATGAGGACAGCATGTCCGTACGGAATATCATCCGTCAGTCCAATGTCAAGCTGATCTGCACCACCGATGATCCCGTGGATTCACTGGAGTGGCACAAGAAGCTGGCTGAGGATGATACCTTCGAGGTGAAGGTACTGCCCGCATGGCGTCCGGACAAGGCCATGAACCTGGAGAAGCCGGAGTATCCTGCTTACATTCAGACCCTTTCTCAGGTCAGCGGCATTGAGGTGAAGGACTTCGCTTCCCTGAAGGCAGCACTGCAGAACAGAATGGATTTCTTCGCTTCCCTGGGCTGCTGCGTATCCGACCATGCGCTGGAGTACATCATGTATGCACCGGCCACAGAGGAGGAGATCGACAGCATTTTCAAGAAGGCTCTGGCCGGCGGCAAGGTTACCCGCGGCGAAGAGATGCAGTTCAAGATGGCTTACATGCAGTTCGTGGCGAAGGAGTATCATAAGCGCGG
The DNA here is from genome assembly GCA_963591655.1 of Clostridiales bacterium. Lineage (GTDB taxonomy): Bacteria > Bacillota > Clostridia > Lachnospirales > Lachnospiraceae > Oribacterium. The sequence continues at coordinate 7,637 of CAVATZ010000082.1, read as the reverse complement.
CTGGGTAATGCAGATCCACTACGGCTGCAAGCGTGACAACAACGCCCTCATGTATGCAAAGCTGGGCCCGGATACCGGCTACGACTGCATCAACAACTATGCACCGAGCTCCGAGACTGCAGACTTCCTGAACTCTCTGATCGCAACAGACGAGCTGCCGAAGACCGTGCTGTATTCTCTGAATCCCTGTGACAATGAAGCCATCGGCACCATCCTGGGCTGCTTCCAGGGACCGGAGGTGGCCGGCAAGATCCAGCAGGGTGCTGCATGGTGGTTCAACGATCACAAGCAGGGCATGACTGCGCAGATGACTTCACTGGCCAACCTGGGACTCCTCGGCAACTTCATCGGCATGCTGACCGACTCCAGAAGCTTCCTTTCTTATACAAGACATGAGTACTTCCGGAGAATCCTCTGCGAGCTCCTGGGCAGCTGGGTAGAGAACGGTGAGTATCCGGCAGACTACAAGGCGCTGGAGGAGATCGTGAAGGGCATCGCATTCAACAATGCAGTGAAGTACTTCGGATTTGAGGTTTAATGTCGGCGATCCCGGGAACCGGGCGGAAGCACCGTTGATCGGGAGCAACAGACAATAACAGAAGCGGAAGGGGGCATAAACCTCTTCCGCTTTTTTGCACTCGCGTAGCCCACGTGATAAAATTTGACGTAACAAAATGTGAATGCTAAGATAATAATCATAAAATAACCACCGAAAGTGAGGACGAAGACATTAACATATACGACATTGCGAAGCTCTCCGGTGTCTCTATCGCCACGGTCTCCAGAGTGGTGAACGGCAGTCCGAGAGTGAGTGAAAAAACCAAGGAAAAGGTGCTGGCGGTGATGAAGGCCCACGACTATACGCCCAATGTGTTCGCGCGGGGGCTGGGGCTGGGTTCCATGAAGACCGTGGGCATCATCTGCCCGGACATTTCCGACAGCTATATGGCCCGGGCAGTCCATTTTCTGGAGGACAGTCTCCACAGCTACGGCTACGGCTGCATCCTGGGCTGCAGCGGCTACGAGCAGGAGCAGCGGGAAAGCTATGTGAACTGGCTCCTGACGAAGAAAATCGATACGCTGGTGCTGGTGGGCTCCATTTATGCGGGGAGCGGCCGGGATCAGCACGACACGGATTATGTGCGGCAGGCGGCGGAGAAGACGCCGGTCTTTATGATCAACGGTCAGGTGACGGGGGACAATGTCTACTGCGCCTGTGCGGATGATTTTCACGCCATGCTGACGGTGACCCGGGCGCTGATCCGGCGGGGGCGGAAGCGAACCCTGTTCCTGCACCATATCGATTCCTTCAGCGGACGGCAGAAGATGCAGGGCTATGAGGCGGCGCTGGCGGAGGCGGGCTATCCCATCCTCGGGGAGCTGAAGTTCCAGAGTCGGAACGACATTGAATACACGAGGAACATGCTGGTGGAATACAGCCGGACGCTGGATTTCGACAGTGTGATTTCTACGGCGGACGCCATGGCGATAGGCGCGGTGAAGTACGCGAAGGTCAAGGGTATCGCGGTGCCGGAGGACCTGTCCGTGGTGGGATACAACGATTCGCTGATGTGCGTGAGCTGTGAGCCGGAGATGACTTCCGTGGACAGTAAGGTGGATGTGCTCTGCCGCCTGACGGTGGAAAACATGATCGGTCTTCTGGAGCGGGGAGAGAAGCCGGAGGCCGAGACTCTGGTGCCCTGCGAGGTGGTGAAACGCTGCACAACGGATTTTTCCTTTGAATAAGAGGAGAGAAGATGAAGGATACGGACTGGCAGATTCTCAGTGAGCTGTATAAAAATCCGAATATTACCCGGGTGGCGGAGCGGCTGTACAAGACACAGTCGGCGGTCACCAAGCGGCTGCAGAGCATGGAGGAGGGCTTTGGGACCCGGATCGTGGAGCGGACGCCCAAGGGGCTGGTGTTCACGGAGACCGGTGCTTTCCTTGCGAAGCAGGCGGAGAAGTATCTGCGGCTGGAGGAGGAGACCCGGCAGGGCCTTCGGGATCTGCAGGCGGCCGAGACCCAGAGTCTGGTGATTGGTTCTGCCTACACGTACACAAAGTACAGCCTGGATCGTGTGCTGCGGCCCTTCTCTGAGAAGCATCCCCGGGTCAGCTACCGCATTGTGAACAAGCAGAGTGATCTTCTGCATGATATGCTGCTGGGCGGGGAGATTGACGCGGCCTTTATCCGGAGCGACTACTATAAGGGTGTGAACCGGATTCTGGTGGATTATACCCAGGCCTATTGTGTCACGCGGGAGCCGATCGCCTTGTCGATGCTGCCGCGGCTCACCCGGGTAGGTTATCAGACCAATGACCTGACCAATGCCCAGGTTGCGGAATGGTGGGAGGACTGCTTCGGTACGCCGCTGCCGGCGGTTTCCGTGGATGCGGGTTATATCGAATTTGCTTTCCGGAATATTCTGGCGGGAAATACCTATATGCTCTGCTTCCTGCCGGACAATTTTGTGAATGAGTACGGCCTCTGCCTCACGCCGCTGATCAAGAGCAGTGGCAGTCCGGTGATGCGCCGGAGCTGGTTCATCTATCCTCAGGACAAGCGCCGCAGTGCGCTGATGGAGGAATTTATCCGCTACGTGGAGACGGAGGTGGCGGTGAAGGATGCCTGTTTGCTGCTGTGAAAAATTGGAAAAAAATATTTTAAAATTTAGTTGACAGATATAAGGTCGGATGCTATTATAAACGAGTTCGCGGGAGACACAAAGCGAAGCGAACAAAACAAGCTGGTATAGCACAGTCGGTAGTGCGTCGCATTGGTAGTGCGGAGGTCACCGGTCCGATTCCGGTTACCAGCTTTTTGTTTTAAAGGCAAACAGCCCAACCCGGAGAAGAGCCTCGAAAAGCACGGAAGTGTTTTTCGGGGCTCTTTTCTGTAATCCATCGGGTTCAGCAATTTATCGGAGGCGCGCATGCAAAACTATCTTCACGGCGGCGATATTTACCGGCGCGCTGTAGAACTGGACTTTTCCATCAATGTAAATCCCTTCGGCATGCCGGAGCCCGTGCGGCAGGCGGCCGTGGAGGGGGTGCTGCAGGCTGAACGATACCCGGACTGGGCGGCAGAGAAGCTTTGCCGGGCGGCGGCAGAACACTTCCGGCTGCCGGTACAGGCGATATTGCCGGGAAACGGGGCAGCGGAGCTGATCTATGCCCTGACGGCAGCCCTTCGGCCCCGGCAGGGCTTTGTACTTTCTCCGGGCTTTGCGGAATATGAGCAGGCGCTGCAGGCACAAGGTGCGAAAATCCATCGGATCGAGCTGCTGGAAAGCCGTGACTATCGGGCGGAGCCTGTCGAAATTCTGACCGTGCTGGACCATATGGGAGAGGGGGATATTCTTTTTCTCTGCAATCCCAACAATCCTACGGCTTCCGTGCTGCCCCGGGAGCAGATTCTGCGGATTCTGGAGAAGGTGGAGCAGCAGGGCGGGTATCTGGTCATGGATGAATGCTTTCTGCCATTTCTATTGGAAGAGGAAGCGCTGACACTGGTGCCGTGGCTGTCGGCGCATCCGCGGCTCTCTATTCTCCAGGCCCTGACGAAGATCTATGCCATGCCTGGGCTTCGGCTCGGGCTTCTGCTCAGTGAAAACCGGGCACTTCTGCAGCGGATCCGGCAGCAATTGCAGCCCTGGAATGTGTCGATCCCGGCCCAGACGGCGGGAGAGAAGGCATTTTCCCAAAGGGACTATGTGGAAAAGACGAAGGCATATATCGCCGCGGAGCGGGCCTGGCTTGTCGAAGAGATTCGACCGCTTTGCGAGAAGCTTTACCCGGGGGCCGGAAATTTCATTTTCTTCCGGGCAGAGCCGGCCCTGGGACCGGGACTTCTGGCGCGAGGCATCATGCTTCGGGACTGCAGCAGCTTTGCGGGACTCCGAAAGGGAGATTACCGCATTTGCGTGGGCAGGCATGAGGACAATCTGGTATTATTGGAAAGGTGGCGCACATGGCAAAATCCATCATGATTCAGGGCACCATGAGCAATGCGGGTAAGAGTCTCATTGCAGCGGGACTGTGCCGGATCCTGCATCAGGACGGCTATCGGGTGGCGCCCTTTAAATCCCAGAACATGGCCCTTAATTCCTTCATCACGAAGGAGGGACTGGAGATGGGCCGGGCGCAGGTGGTACAGGCGGAGGCCGCCGGCATTGAACCCTCGGTGCTGATGAATCCCATTCTGCTGAAGCCCACCACGGATGTGGGCTCTCAGGTCATCGTGAACGGCCGAGTGCTCGGCAATATGCGGGCCCGGGAATACTTCCGCTTCAAAAAGAGCCTGGTGCCGGAAATCATGGCGGCCTATGAGCAGCTTTCTGCGGAAAATGACATTATCGTCATCGAGGGCGCGGGGAGTCCGGCGGAGATCAACCTGAAGCAGGAGGATATCGTGAATATGGGGCTCGCGAAAATGACGGATTCCCCCGTGCTGCTGGTGGGTGACATCGATCCGGGCGGCGTCTTTGCGCAGCTTGTCGGCACATTGGTGCTGCTGACGAAGGAGGAGCGGGCGCGGGTGGCCGGACTCGTCATCAACAAGCTTCGGGGGGATCCCACGATTCTGACGCCGGGACTCAAGGAGCTGGAGGCGCGGGCCGGGAAGCCGGTGCTGGGCGTGGTGCCGTATCTTTCCGTGGACATAGATGCAGAGGATTCGCTGAGCGAAAAGCTTCGGCAGCATGCATTTCAGGCGGGAGCCCGGGTGGACATTGCGGTGCTGCGGCTGCCGCACATTTCGAATTTCACGGATTTCCAGGCGCTGACGCTGCTGGAGGGCGTTTCGCTTCGCTACGTGTCGCGCACAGAGGAGCTGGGGAACCCGGATCTTGTGATTCTGCCGGGCACGAAGAGCACCATGGCGGACCTGCGGTGGCTTCGCATGAGCGGCCTTGCGGCAGGGCTTCTGCGGCTTTCGGACCGGGGCTGTCTCATTCTCGGCATCTGCGGCGGCTACCAGATGCTGGGGACTGCATTGTACGACCCCGAGGGAGTGGAAAGTGCCGATATGCCCGCCGGGGCAATGTCTTCGGGCGGAGAGCCGGGTCTTGGGCTTTTGCCGATGGAAACGCGGTTTACAGGAGAGAAACGGCGCACCCGCATCGAAGGACAGGTGCTGCAGCTGCCGGAGGATTCGGCCTGGGCGGCGCTTTCCGGCGCGCGGTTTTCCGGTTATGAAATCCATATGGGTAGAAGCACGGGCAACGACACCGGGTCAGCGCCTGCCGGCTTTGCGCGGCTGCGGGATCAGGTGCAGGGCTGTGAAGGTATGGATGGCCTCGTTGCCTGTAATGTCCTGGGCACCTATGTGCACGGACTTTTTGATCATGAGGATTTCCGGGAGCGGCTGCGGACGCTGCTGTTCCGGCGAAAGGGACTGGATCCGGCGGCGAAGCAGGCCGGGATCAGCTACCGGGAATATAAGGAGCAGCAATATGATCTGCTGGCGGCGCAGCTGCGGAGGAGTCTTGATATGGAAAGGATTTACGGAATCCTGCAGCTGCCCGGTCCAAAGACCTAAAGGGGAAGAAAGTAAAAAATGCGGATTGTACTTTTGCGGCACGGAAAGACCCTCGGAAATGAAGCACATCGTTATGTGGGACGGACCGACGAGGGATTGACAGAGGCGTCCCGTCGGCAGATCCTCGGCAGCAGAGAGGCGTTTTGGCAGAAGCTGCTGCAGCTGAATGGGCCGGCCGGAGAAGCAGCCATGGAGGCGGCAGTCGACGGGCCGGGCGGTGAGCGTTCCTCGCCTGATGCGGCTTCGCTGCCCGCCCTCACGCTCTGGGTGAGTCCGCTGCGCCGGGCCCGGGAAACGGCGGCACTGCTCTGTCCGGGGCTTTCGCAGCGTCTGGTGCCGGACTTCCGGGAAATGGATTTCGGCCGCTTTGAATACCGGAATTATGCGGAGCTCATGGCAGATCCGGAGAGCGCCGGGATCTACCAGCGCTTTATTGACAGCGGCGGCACCAGTGCTTTTCCGGAAGGTGAGAGCCGGGAGGATTTTTCAGAACGGGTCTGCCGGGCCTATGAGGCGCTGCTGCCGGAGCTGTTTTCCGGCTGCGCGGGCGCGGGGGACAGGGCTTTGGCTTCCGCGGGCAAGGCGGCAGAAAGGCCGAAGCACGGCTGTGCAGAAAGAACCCTCCTGATCGTGGCCCACGGCGGGACACTGATGGCGCTGCTGGAGCGATTCGGGCTTCCGCAGCGGGCGTATTTTGACTGGCAATGCGCCTGTCTCAGCGGATTTACCGGGGAGCTGGCGATGGACGGCAGCATAACAGGACTCGCAGCGTTCCGATTTGACGAATGAGGAACAATGAGAGCAAAAATGCTGGTCAATCAACATTTTGATGACGTGAGCTGAGCAGGAAGACAATAGAGAAGAGGAGGCAAGGGATGATATCCGTTTATCATGGTGACGGCAAGGGAAAAACCACGGCAGCGGTGGGACTCGCGGTGCGGGCGGCAGGAAACGGGATTCCGGTGCTGTTTCTGCAGTTTCTGAAGGATGGGAGCTCCGGGGAAATCCGGGCACTGCAGCAGCTGCCGGGCGTGGTGACGCGGCATGCTCCGCGGAATTACGGCTTCAGCTTCCGGATGACGGAGGCGCAGAAGGCGGATACCCGGGAGATGTACCTCGCGATGCTGGATGAGGCGGCGGAATTTGCAGCGGGACATGCAGGTGCCGCAGAGCGTACTGTGCATACCGATGTGTCGGAGACAGAGACAGCTTCTGACCGGGAACTCGACGAAAACGGCAATCCTGTTGTGCGGCGGCTTCTGGTGCTGGATGAGGCTTTGCATGCCGTGCGGGCAGAGCTTTTGCCGGAGGAGAGGCTGCTGGCGCTGCTGGAGAAGCTGAATCCCCATACGGAGCTTGTACTGACGGGGCAGAATCCTTCGGCGGCTGTCCTTTCCTTCGCCGACTACATTACCGAAATGCGAAAAGAGCGGCATCCCTATGACAGGGGCGTGTTGTCCAGAAGAGGAGTGGAATTATGATGCACTTACCGGAAAAAATTCTGCCGGCGGACATTGAGAGGCGGAGCTTTGAAATCATCACGGAGGAGCTGGGGGAGCGGGCAGCGACGCTGCCGGCGGAGATCGCGCCTGTTGTGAAGCGGGTGATCCATACCACGGCGGACTTTTCCTATTATGATACGCTGTGCTTTTCGGAAAATGTGGTGCCGAGGCTGCGGGAGGCCATTCGGGCGGAGGCCTGCATCGTGACGGACACGGAGATGGCGAAGGCCGGCATCAACAAGAGGAGGCTGCAGCAATACGGCGGCGAGGTGTTCTGCTTTATGAGTGATGCTTCAGTGGCGGCGGAGGCGAAGGAAAGAGGCGTGACCCGGGCCTGTGTGTCCATGGAGCACGCCGCGGCCCTCGGGAAGCCCCTCATTTTTGCGGTGGGCAATGCGCCTACCGCCCTGATCTCCCTGCATGAGCTGCTGCAGAACGGCTTTCGGCCGCTGGGCATCATCGGTGTGCCGGTGGGCTTTGTGAATGTGGTGGAGGCCAAGGAGCTGATCCTGTCCCAGACCGAGGTGCCCTATATCGTGGCCCGGGGACGGAAGGGCGGCAGCAATGTGGCCGCTGCAATTGTGAATGCGATT
>CAVATZ010000081.1:0-9565 GCA_963591655.1 Clostridiales bacterium | reverse complement strand
ACAGGGAGGTCAGCGAAGTGTATGTGACCTCCATTAAGCGCATGGATGGCTGGGGAGAGGTGATGCGGTCTCTAAACGCCTCGAAAAAACTCCTGGAATCACTCTGGGACATGGATGCAGAAGCTGTGGCAGAAGGCATTGACCGTGCGCATGAGGAGATTTCCATTCTGAAATATAACGATGAAAATTCACTGAGCTGTACCATCAACCTCGCGTTCTACTTTGCAAGAGAATATTACACCATCATCCGGGAGCTGCCGACAGGCAAGGGCTTTGCGGATATATGCCTGATTCCGAGACAGCTGCATGCAGATAAACCTGCGGTCGTCATTGAGCTGAAGAAGGATAAGGACGCCCAGGGTGCGATTGCCCAGATCAAACAGAAGAACTACGTAAAGGCACTGGAATCCTATAAGGGAAATCTTCTGCTGGTGGGAATTAACTATGATCAGGACAAGAAACACAGCTGTGTGATTGAAAAAATGAAGCTGTAACAGAGATATGGAGGAGAAAAGCAAAAGATTCCCCCGCCGGGCTCAGCCCGGCGGGGGATCTTGCTTTGCATAGTTACCTTTTTCAGATCAGTCCCTGGATCAGAATGATCAGGATCAGTACCGGCAGCACATACTGGAGGTACGGCTTCAGGATCCGGGGCAGCTTGATGCCCTGGCCTTCGTTGCATTCGGCGAGATAATTGTCGAAGCCCCAGCCCCACTTGCTGACGCAGAAGAGGAGGTAGATCAGGGAGCCGATGGGCAGCAGCAGATTGCTGACGATGAAGTCCTCGGAATCCAGAACATCTCGGGCACCGATGAGGTGCAGATCCGACCAGAGATTGTAGCCCAGGACACAGGGCATGCTCATGATCAGGATGAAGATGCAGTTGCCGATGACGGCGTGCTTCCGCATGCAGTGGAAGTTGTCGATGGTGCTGGCCAGCAGGTTCTCAAACACCGTGATGACGGTGGAGAAGGAAGCGAAGGTCATGAACAGGAAGAAGAGGGTTCCCCAGATTCGACCGCCGGCCATGTTCATGAAGACCTTCGGCAGGGTCAGGAAAATGAGGGAGGGTCCGGCATCCGGCTGTACCCCGAAGGAGAAGCAGGCCGGGAAAATAATGAGACCGGACATGATGGCCACAAAGGTATCCAGGATACAGATGCGGATGGATTCTCCCGTCAGTGTAAACTGCTTGGACATGTAGGAGCCGAAGATTTCCATGGCAGCCACGCCGAGACTCAGTGTGAAGAAGGACTGGTTCATGGCGGCCAGAATGACATTTCGAAGTCCTACATCACTGATCCGGCTCATGGAGGGCAGGAGGTAGAATGCTACGCCCTCTGCAGCTCCCGGCAGAAGAAGACTGTGGATTGCCAGTATCACGATCAGTGCCAGCAGCAGCGTCATCATGACCGTGGTGACCTTTTCCAGACCCTTCTGCAGACCGAAGGAGCAGATCAGAAAACCGGCCAGTACATTAACCGCCATGCAGAGTGCCATTTCCTCCGGGTGGCCCAGCATGGTGCTGAAGACATTATCCGCTGCCTCCGAGGTGATGCCCTCAAAGGTACCGAAGGCAAATTTGAAAAAGTAGGAAAGCATCCAGCCGGACACGGTGGTGTAGTACATCATCAGGATGTAGGAGCCGGCAATGGCAAACCAGCCGTGGATGTGCCATTTGCTGCCCTTGGGCTCCAGGGCCTCATAGGCCTTCACCGCACTCTGACGGGAGGCGCGCCCCGTGGCCAGCTCCATGGTCAGCACGGGAACCCCCATGATGACCAGGAAGATCAGATAGAAAAGAACGAAGAAGCCGCCGCCGTTCTGTCCGGCGAGGTACGGAAATTTCCAGACATTTCCGATGCCGATGGCGCAGCCGGCACTGACCAGTATGAAGCCAATGCGTGATTTGAAGCTTTCTCGATTGCTCATATACTCCCCCTTGAGTAAAATTATGTTTTTAACTCAAAAATTATAGCAGATTTTGTGGAAATGTGCTATAGATGATGTTTGGTACAGCGCAATCAACCTGCTGTCATTAGGGAGGAAAATATGAAAAACGCAGTGAAGGATCTGACCCGGGGCTCACTCTGGTCGGGCATCTTTTTGTTCAGCTTTCCGCTGATCCTGTCGAATCTGCTGCAGATTCTTTTTAATATGTCGGATATCGCGGTGGTGGGCCGCTTTGCGGGCTCCATTGCCCTGGGGGCCGTGGGCTCCACCACCACACTGGTGACCCTTTTCACCAGCTTTCTCATCGGCATCGGAGGCGGGGTCAATGTCGTCGTGGCCCAGGCCTTCGGACGGGGCGAACGGGAGGACGTGCGGAAGACGGTGCATACGGCCTTTCTGCTTTGTCTGGCCATCGGCATTGGCGTACTTCTCTTCGGAGAGCTCACCAGCCGGCTGATTCTGACGCTTCTGAAAACCAAGGAGGAACTGATCGACGGCGCGTCCCTTTATCTGCGGATCTATTTCCTGGGCATGCCGGCGCTGGCCATCTTCAATTACGGCAATGCGGTCTTCAGTGCCGCCGGGGATACGAAGAAGCCGCTGCTGTTCCTGTCCATCGCTGGTGTGCTGAATGTGATCCTGAATCTCTTCTTTGTGATCGTGCTGAAGATCGATGTGGCGGGCGTTGCCATTGCCAGCATCAGCGCCCAGTACCTGTCGGCCTTTGCCATCATGCTGGCGCTGATCCGGATGAAGGGTGATCATGGCTTCCGATTCCAATATCTCCGTCTTGACCGGCGGAAGGCGAAAACCCTGCTGTCGCTGTGTCTGCCGAGCGGCATACAGAATGCCATTTTCCAGATGGCCAACCTCTTTGTGCAGCTGGGCATCAACAGCTTCAGCGCTACTGTGGTGGCGGGCAATGCTGCCGCCCAGAATGCAGACGGTCTGGCCTATGATGTGATGGCCGCCTTCTATACCGCCTGCGGCAGCTACATCGGACAGAACTACGGCGCCGGGGATCTGAAGCGCGTGAAGAAGACCTATTACATCAGCCTGTTTTATGCCTTTGCCTTCGGCCTGGGCATCGGACTGACCCTGGTGCTCTTCAGCACGCAGTTCCTGTCCCTGTTCACCAATGATCCGGAGGTGCTGGCGGCAGGACGCTACCGGCTCACCATCATGGGACTGAGCTACGGCTTCTCGGCGCTCATGGACGGCTCCATCGCCGCCTCCCGGGGTCTCGGCAAGGGCGTGGTGCCCACCATCGTGGTGATCATGGGCTCCTGCGTTTTCCGTATCATCTGGATCTTTACGATATTCGCTGTTTTCCGGACCATCACGTCCCTGTATCTTCTGTATATCTTCTCCTGGAGCATCACGGGCATCGCGGAGGCCTGGTACTTCCATCGTGTGTACCGGCAGGCAGAGCGGCGGATGCCGGCGCGGGCATAAAACACATGCAAAACATCAAAAACGGAGGTCGATAAAGTCCGACCTCCGTTTTTTGTTATGTCTTATTTGGTAGTTCCAGTTCTGGCCTTAGAATCCCAATTCATCATTCACCAGGATGATATGATAGCGTCCCGGATGCTTTTCGAAGCGGGTAATGAGGAACTGATCGCAGATGGTATCCTTGGACTTGCAGTCCGCGCAGGAGCCGGTCATTTTGCAGGGCGTGGTGATGGGGAAGCGGGCCGCATTGATGGGCGCTGCCTCATTCCGTGCCCGGGAAATGGCTGCCGGCACATCCTTCATTACCTTGTTCATGCCGACGATGAACAGCACATGCTTCGGTCCGTAAACCATGCAAGCCACCCGGTTGCCGTTGCCGTCGATGTTCACCAGAATGCCGTCCTCGGTGATGGCGTTGCTGCTGCAGAGGAACCAGTCGGCGTCGAAGGCCGCGAGCTCCACGGCCCGCTTATTCTCCGGCGCGGCCGTATCCCGGTTCAGCACCTGGTAATTTCCGTCAATGACCGCCTGCTTGAGACCGATCTCGGCGATGGAGGTGGAGCCGCCCCAGCTGATGACGGACTGCTCCGGAATGAGAGAGAGGGCCAGTTTCAGCGCCTCCTCCCGGGTTTCTGCATAGTAGCCGCTCATGTTCCGGGATGTGAGTCCCTTAATGACCTTCTCTGCCAGCAGGCGGTTTCTCGTGTTTCTGTTCTGATCCATATGCTTCTCCTTTTTCTCCTGAAAACTATATATAACGGCGCCCGACCACTTATATCATAGCACATTCCGCTGCCTTTGCGGATAATGTCTTCGGCCCTCACGCACCGACCGCACCCAGGGTGTGGGTTTCAATGGACATGATCTGGCCTTCCTTTCTGTCGCTGTTCCATAGAATTATAGCTTGTTTCCTTCTGAATTTGTATTAGAATTATCAGAAGACAGACATGCCTGGGGCAGGAGGTTCCGGGCTGTTTCAGGAGAGGAGAACACAATGAAGTATACAGAATGCATTGAGCTGGCGCGTGGAAAGGTGGGAAAGGTCTGCAAGGCCTGCCCGGAGTGCAACGGCAGAGCCTGCCGGAATATCATGCCTGGACCGGGCTCCAAGGGCATCGGAGACACCGCCATCCGGAATTATGATAAATGGAAGGAGATACGGCTGAACATGGATACGCTGGTGGAGAATCGGCCCATCGATACCTCCATTTCTCTGTTCGGAAAGCACTTTGACTATCCCTTCTTTGCCGGTCCTGTGGGCGCGGTGAACCTCCATTACGGGGATTCTCTGAATGATGTTTCCTACAATGATATTCTGGTGTCTGCCTGTGCGGAATGCGGCATTGCGGCCTTTACCGGCGACGGCACGGATTCCAATGTCATGGTGGCGGCCACCAAGGCCATCGGCAAGGCCGGCGGCTTCGGTATTCCCACGGTGAAGCCCTGGAATCTGGAAACCATCCAGGAGAAGATGGCCATGGTGCATGAATCCGGTGCCTTTGCGGTGGCCATGGATGTGGATGCCGCAGGCCTTCCCTTCCTGCAGAATCTGAATCCGCCGGCGGGACCCAAGTCTGTGGCAGAGCTGCATGATATCGTGGTGGCAGCCAATGCGCCCTTTATCGTGAAGGGCATCATGACCGTAAAGGGTGCCCTGAAGGCAAAGGAGGCCGGTGCCAGCGCCATCATCGTGTCTAACCACGGCGGCCGTGTGCTGGATCAGTGTCCGGCCACCGCAGAGGTGCTGCCGGAGATTGTGGAGGCCGTGCAGGGCTCCATGAAGGTGCTGGTGGACGGCGGTATCCGCTCCGGTGCCGATGTCTTCAAGGCCCTGGCCTTGGGTGCTGACGCAGTCGTGATCGCCCGGCCCTTCGTGACAGCCGTATACGGCGGCGGACGCGAGGGCGTGCAGTCCTATGTGGAGAAAATCGGCGGCGAGCTCCGGGATGTGATGTCCATGTGCGGCGTGGCCAGCCTGGCGGAGATCACGAGAGACTGTGTACGTTGACCGATGGGGGATTCGCGAAAGCTTGGCTTGCGGGGGTTCCCCATCGGTCACACAAAAAGGCATTCCTGTTTGTTAGGAATGCCTTTTTGCGTACATTATTCAGCCAATTCCGGGTTCTTGCCGGTCCAGAGCTGATAGTAGCGGCCCTTCAGCTCAAGCAGCTCCTCGTGGGTGCCGTGCTCCACGATATGCCCCTGTTCCAGCACCACGATCTGGTCGGAGTTCCGGATGGTGGAGAGCCGGTGGGCAATGACGAAGGTGGTGCGGCCGGTCATCAGGCGGTCCATGCCGTCTTGCACCAGCTTTTCCGTTCGGGAATCGATGGAGCTGGTGGCTTCGTCCAGAATCAGCACCGGCGGATCCGCAATGGCGGCTCTCGCAATGCTCAGGAGCTGCCGCTGGCCCTGGGACAGATTGGCACCGTCTCCGGTGAGCTCCGTATCATAGCCCTTGGGAAGCCGCCGGATGAAGCCGTCGGCATTGGCCAGTCTGGCTGCGGCATACACCTCCTCGTCCGTGGCCTCCAGCCGGCCGTAGCGGATGTTTTCCTTTACCGTGCCGGTGAAGAGATGCGTGTCCTGCAGCACGATGCCCAGCGAACGCCGCAGATCCGGCTTATGAATCTTCTGCACATTGATGCCGTCGTAGCGCAGCTTGCCGTCGGAAATATCATAAAAGCGATTGATGAGATTCGTAATGGTGGTCTTTCCGGCACCGGTGGAGCCCACCAGAGCGACCTTCTCACCGGGCTTCGCATGAATGGAGATGTCATGCAGAACGGTCTTTTCCTTGGTATAACCGAAATCCACATTTTCGAAAACCACATCGCCCTGCAGCGGCTTGTAATCGGTCTTGCCGGTATCCTTATGATAATGCTTCCAGGCCCAGCTGCCGGTTCGTTCGCTGCTTTCTGTCAGCCCGCCGTCATTCTCCTGCGCGTTCACCAGCGTCACATAGCCCTCGTCCTCCTCAGGCGCGGCATCCAGCAGCCGGAAGATACGTTCTGCGCCGGCCAGCGCCATGATCACGTTGTTGAACTGCATGCTGACCTGATTGATGGGCATAGAGAAGCTCTTGTTGAAGGTCAGGAAGCTGGCCAGGGCGCCGACGGTGAAGCCCACACCCTGGTTCAGTGCCAGGAGACTGCCCACGAGGGCACAGAGCACATAGCTGGTGTTGCTCAGCTGTGTATTGATGGGTCCGAGAATATTGGAGAAGGCATTTGCCTTCCAGGCACTCTGGTAGAGCTCCTCGTTCAGCTTGTCAAAGTCCCGGATGGCAGCCTCCTCGTGACAGAAGACCTTGACCACCTTTTCGCCGCTCATGGTTTCCTCGATAAATCCGTTCAGGGCACCCAGATTCCGCTGCTGCAGAACGAAATTCCGGCCGGAAACGGAGCTGGCCAGACTGGAGCAGAAGAGCATCAGCGCCACCATGCAGACCGCCAGCAGCGTGAGCACCGGACTCAGCACCAGCATCATGGCGAGAATGCAGAGAATCGTAATGCCGGAATTGAACATCTGGGGCAGAGACTGGCTGATCATCTGTCGCAGCGTGTCGATGTCGTTGGTGTAGATGGACATAATGTCGCCGTGGGCGTGGGTGTCGAAGAAGCTGATGGGAAGGGTTTCCATGTGGTCAAAGAGATCCTCCCGAAGATGCATCATGCTGCCCTGGGTGATCTCCGCCATGAGACGGGACTGCAGGAAGACCGCCCCCACACCGAGAGCGTAGAAGCAGGCCACTCGGAGAATGGCCAGGGCCAGAGGACCGAAATCCGGCTGCGGCGAGGACAGCAGAGGGGTAATGTAGCTGTCAATGAGGGTCTTGGTGAACATGGTTCCCTGCACGCTGGCCAGTACGGATACGATGATGCAGCCCATCACCAGGAAGAGCCGCAGACGATAATATTTCATAACATAGGAGAGAAGCCGCAGGAAAAGCTTTCCCGGGTTCTGCACCTTGGGACGGGGACCCTTGCCCCGGCCGGCCGGACCCCGCATGGTCCGTGTATTCTGATTGGACATCATTTCCTCCATTCTGCGGTAGCAACCGCTTTTTTATGTCTTTTATTTCTCAGCTTTGTCAAAATCCGCATTGCTGCCGATCTGGGAATCACATACCTCCCGGTAGATGGCATTGTTTTGGTAGAGATTCTCCGGGGTATCGAAGCCGCTGACCTTGCCGTTGTCCATGACAATGATGCGGTCGCAGTCCGCTACGCTGGAGATTCGCTGGGAAATGATTAGCTTTGTGGTATTGGGGATTTCCTCCCGGAAGGCCCGGCGGATCTTTGCATCCGTTGCGGTATCCACAGCGCTGGTGGAGTCATCCAGAATGAGAATTTTCGGCTTTCGCAGAAGGGCCCGGGCAATGCAGAGCCGCTGCTTCTGACCGCCGGAGACATTGCTGCCGCCCTGCTCGATATGGGTGTCATACTTGTCCGGCAGCCGCTGGATGAATTCATCGGCACAGGCCAGTTCGCAGGCCCGCTGACATTCCTCGTCCGTGGCATTCGGATCGCCCCAGCGGAGGTTTTCATAGATGCTGCCGCTGAAGAGGACATTCTTCTGCAGCACCACGGCCACCTGCTTCCGCAGGGCATCCATGTCGTAGCGCTTCACATTGATGCCGCCCACCAGAAGTTCTCCGGAACTGACGTCATAAAGCCGGGACAAAAGGTTCACAAGGCTTGATTTGGCAGAGCCGGTGCTGCCAATGATGCCGATGCTTTCGCCGGAACGGATGTCCAGGTTGATGTCCTTCAGTACGGGCTCGGCAGCATTGGCCTGATAGGAAAAGTCCACATGCTGAAAGGAAATGGAGCCGTCCGGTACCACCATGATGGGGTTCTTCGGATTCTGAAGCTCCGGGAGCTCGTTCAGGACCTCGGCGATACGATTGGCGCTTTCCTGGGACATGGAGAGCATCACAGCGATCATGCTGAGCATCATGAGGCTCATGAGAATGTTCATGCAATAGGTCAGAAGGCTCATGAGCTGTCCGGTGCTCAGTGTGGAACCGACGATCATATGAGCACCCAGCCAGCTGATGAGGAGGATGCAGCAGTAGACCACGGCGGTCATGATGGGCGAAACGCAGGCCAGGGTCAGCTCGGCCTTCATGAACATCAGGTAAATGTTGTAGGCCGCCTTATGGAACTTGTCGATCTCGTGATCCTCCCGCACGTAGGCCTTGACCACGCGAATGGCGGAGACATTTTCCTGCACGCTTTCGTTCAGTGCATCATAACGGCGGAAGACCTGACGGAAATAGCTGCCGGCCTTTTTCATCAGAAGGCCGAGGATGATGCCCAGGAAAATGACGGCAAGGAGGTAAATGCTGGCCAGCTTCGGACTGATGATGAAGGACATGATCATGGCGATGATCATGGTGGCCGGGGCCCGCATGGTCATGCGCAATGTCATCTGGTAGGCATTCTGTACATTGGTCACGTCCGTCGTCAGTCGGGTGACCAGACTGGAGGGACTGAATTTGTCAATGTTGGAGAAGCTGAATTTCTGGATCTGGTCATGCATGGCCTTCCGCAGGTTCCGGGCGAAGCCGGTGGAGGCTTTGGCACCGAAGACACCGCCAAGAATGCCGAAGAGCAGTCCGCAGAGCGCCACCAGCAGCATGAGCAGTCCGGTGTGGGTGATGTACTGCATATCTCCTTTGTAGACACCGTCATCCACGAGGCTGCCCATGAGGATAGGAATCACCATTTCACAGACTACCTCGCCGATCATCATCAGCGGCGTCAAGAGAGATACGAGCTTGAATTCTTTGATTTCCTTTGCAAGTGTACGTATCATATCGTCTCCTTCTATATATAATGAGAGAAAGTGTTTCAGCGCTGCCGTCCTTTACGAGGCGGGGCAGCGAAATGGGTCGCTGAAGCGACACGAGTGACAGGTTGTCACCCTTATAAACGAGTATAGGTAAGATTTCCGGGAGCGTCAACGAGTTCACAAAGTTTTCATAAAGCTCGGGGAAATTGTATGGATCCAGGTGCAAAAAATCTTTCAAATTCTTCTTGACGAATGGCTGCCATTCCTGTATAGTATGCCAAGTCGCCACAAGACAGGGCGACAACAAAGAACCTTGAAAATCAAAGATCGAATAATACACAGACCCTGAAGATTCTTT
>CAVATZ010000080.1:0-9661 GCA_963591655.1 Clostridiales bacterium | reverse complement strand
TAGCGGGCTTATAGCCCGCACCTCGAACCACCCGTTTTACGGGTGGGGGCGTTTTCTTCCCGTCCTTTTCGGATCCGGTCCCGGTACTGCTTCGGCGAAAGACCCTGTTGCTTCCGGAAGACCCGGGAAAAATAGTTGGCGTCCGGGAAGCCGCAGCGGGATGCGATTTCCCCGATGGACAGCTCGGTGGTGTTCAGCAGAATTAGGGCCTGTCGGATCCGGGTTTTGTTGATGCAGTCGGTGACGGTCATGCCGGTTTCCTTCCGGAAGCTGGTGGAGAGATAGCTTTCGGAAACGCCGCATTGCTTTGCCAGCCATGAGAGAGACAGCTCCGAGCTGTAGGAGAAGTCGATGGTGTTCATGCAGCGCTGCACTAGGGGCGAGTAGTTCTTTCTGGCATAGTTCTGCACCAGAATGCAGTACTTCCGCACCATCCGATAGGACAGCTGGTCCAGCTGCTCCAGGGTCAGACCTGCTTCGATCTGGATAGAGAAGCTGCGGGAAATGTTGTCGATGTGGAAGGGGTGGACACCGCCGAACTGCACGGCCTTTCGCAGCAGTGTATTCAGAACAAAGAGAATATTTTTCTTGTCCCGAAGGGAAGATAGGCCGCGCGGTGCGAGGCGGTAGGAGATAAAGCGCTGGTAGCGAAGTGTCGCTTCATTGGTTTTTCCGGCGCCTACCGCTTTCATCAGGGCCTGTTCTGCTTCGTAGCGCTCCTCAATGGCCTGAATGGCCACCTCCGGCTGCTCCGGCAACGCATAGTCGGCGCCCTCCGGATCCGAGAAGCCCCAGGACTCCTGCCCGTAGGAAATCTCCCGGAACAGCACAGGCTCCGGACTGAGCCTTTTCAGGAAAAACTGCAGGGTATGGAC
Source organism: Clostridiales bacterium (assembly GCA_963591655.1). Classification (GTDB taxonomy): domain Bacteria; phylum Bacillota; class Clostridia; order Lachnospirales; family Lachnospiraceae; genus Oribacterium. Next base: position 8,786 of record CAVATZ010000080.1, on the reverse strand, counting down.
GAAAATTTCCCGGGAGCTGAAGAGGGGGATCAGGTTATAATGCTCGACCATGTCCTGCTGGTGCGCGGGACTGATTTTCAGTCGTGCCATGACAGATGAGATTTCTACGGTATTCATGGTATGAAAGAGAATGGGACCGATGCAGAGCACCGGCGGAGAGATTTGTGATGCATCGGCTTCTGCGGCGGGGATTTCGCGGATCTCCTCCCAAAGCGTTTCGGGCAGACGAAACAGAGCATAGCTGATGAGGAATTTGTCCGTATACAGATAAAACATGTTCTTCTGAATACGCGAGAGCATCAGATCGGCGTGCAGCTCGATGTCGTAGGGCATGTTCATGCGCTTTCGGAAGCCAAGATCTACCTGCGCATGCTGCTTGTCGGGATCTGTGATGATCAGAACCTGACAGTTCCAGTGCTCATAAAGCTCTGTCATAAGACGGAGCACCATCTTCGGATCCATGGGGATCTCTTCTTTATTCTTTATATTTTCCATCATTCATCCCTTCATTATTGCCTCATTATCACCCGGGCGCAGCGCAAGCTGCTTGGAACTCGTACAAAAAATTCCTCTCCACAAAATTAACAAAAAAATTGTGCTAATGTCAACGAAAATCATCCTATTACAAAAAACTATATAAGCTATAGTTTAGTCATTCGTGACGTTCTTAGAGATCGGAGGAAAAAGGATGAGAGAAGTCATTGACATAAACAAGAACTGGAAGTTCATGCAGCAGGATGTCGGCCTTCCGGAAAGCTATCCGGACAGCTGGACAAATGTGGATCTGCCGCATACCTGGAATGCGGTGGACGGCCATGACGGAAACGGAAGCTATAACCGGGGAAGCTACTGGTATGCAAAGACCTTTCAGACACCGCCGCAGCCGTTAAAGGGCGGCCGGGTGTATGTGGAGGTGCTGGCAGCAGGGCAGCAGGCCAGTGTATTTGTGAACGGAAAGCTGGCAGTGACCCATGAGGGCGGTTATTCCACCTTCCGGGCCGATGTAACGGATTTCTGCTTCGCGGACGGACAGGACAATCTGCTGGTGATCAACTGCTCCAATGAGTATCTGGATCGGGTATATCCGCAGTCGGCAGACTTCACCTTCTATGGCGGACTGTACCGGGGTGTGCGGCTTCTGAGCGTGCCGGCGGTGCATTTCGATCTGGACTACTACGGCGGCCCGGGCATCATGGTGACCCCGAAGCCGGATGATCAGGGCGGCGCCTTTTTCGAAATCCGGAGCTTCGTGCATGATGCGGATGAAAACTTCACGGTGCTCTACAGCATTGAGGATGCCGAGGGAAAGGAGGTTGCCGGAGGATGCCGGCCCGCAGAGGACAGCAGCATTCGCCTCTATGTACCGGATGCGAAGTTGTGGAGTCCGAAGACGCCCTATCTCTACAAGGTGAAGGCAATGCTGGTACGGCGGAATGAGGTGTACGACGAGCTGACCGTGGAGAGCGGCGTGCGGAGCTTCTCCTGCGACCCGGACAAGGGCTTCATTCTGAACGGTGTGGAGACACCGCTGCGGGGCGTGAGCCGTCATCAGGACCGGCTGTACAAGGGCAATGCCTTGAGCCGCGAGGAGCATTACGAGGATGCAAGGATCATCAAGGAGCTGGGGGCCAATACGATTCGTCTTGCCCACTATCAGCATTCTCAGGACTTCTATGACGCCTGCGACGAGCTGGGCTTCGTGGTCTGGGCAGAGATCCCCTTCATCAGCGTATTCAATAAGGATCCGGAGGCCCATCAGAACTGCATACAGCAGCTTAAAGAGCTGATTATCCAGAACTACAACCATCCGTCCATCTGCTTCTGGGGCATCTCCAACGAGATTCTCATCGGCGGCATTTCGGAGAAGCTGGTGGAGAATCATAAGGAGCTGAACGCCATTGCGAAGGAGCTGGATCCCACCAGACTGACCACCATTGCCCATGTGACCATGACGCCGGTGGAGAGTCCCATGCATCACATCACGGATGTCATCAGCTACAACCATTATTTCGGCTGGTACGGCGGAAAGACGGAGGAAAACGGCCCCTGGCTGGATCGCTTCCATGCACTGCATCCGGATATCTGTCTCGGCCTCAGTGAGTACGGCTGTGAGGGCATCATCACCAACCATGGTCCGGCACCGGCCTGCAAGGATTACTCCGAGGAGTATCAGGCGCTGTACCATGAGCATATGGCGAAGGTGCTGGATGAGCGGCCCTGGATGTGGTCAAGCCACGTATGGAACATGTTCGACTTCGGTTGTGCGGCCCGGAATGAGGGCGGCGTGGCCGGCAGAAACAACAAGGGTCTCGTGACCATGGACCGGAAGATCCGGAAGGACAGCTTCTACATTTACCAGGCCTACTGGACCGAGAAGCCTATGGTGCACATCTGCGGACGCCGCTATGCACAGCGGGCGGGAGAGACCACAGAGGTGCGCGTTTACTCTAACCAGCCGACTGTGAAGCTGTACCTGAACGGCAGCCTCCTGGAGGAGAAGACCGCGGAGAAGGTTTTCGTCTTCACAGTGGCGCTGAAGGACGGCAGCAATACGCTGGTGGCAGAGGCCAATGGCGTGAAGGATTCCATTTCTCTGGAGAAGGTAGAGAAGGAGCCGGAGATCTATGTGCTGCCGGAGGTCAATGAGCGGGCCGAGGGCGTGAAGAACTGGTTCTCCACCGTAGGGGATCTGGATCTGAAGGCACCGATGGAATTCCCGGAGGGAAAATACAGCATCCGCAACACCATGGAGGAAATGGCAGCTTCACCGGAGGCACTGGAGATCACCGCCAAGGCCGTGAAGCTGGGCACCAACTTCATTGTAAAACCGGGCGTCGGCATGTGGGATATGATGAAGACCATGACGCCGGAATCCATGTGCAGCATGATCAGCTCGGCAATGCCGGAGGGCTTCCTGGAGAGCTTGAATGCAAAGCTCATCAAGATCGATCTGCCGGAAAGCATTAGGGAACAAAAGAACTAAGAGTCTTTTTTGAAAAAGGGGAAAATGATGAAAGAACAAACAAGAAAAAATGTGAAGCCGTTTGGTATGGCGGACAAGATCGGTTACTTCTTCGGTGACTTCGGTAATGATTTCACCTTCATGCTGTCATCCATGTTCATGATGAAGTTCTATACGGATGTCATGGGCATCTCCGCCGGCGTGGTCGGCCTTCTGATGATGCTGGCGCGTTTCGTGGATGCCGTTACTGACGTGGGCATGGGACAGATCGTTGACCGTTCCGCACCCACAAAGGACGGAAAGTTCAAGCCCTGGATTCGCCGCTGCTGCGGCCCCCTGGGCATCTCTGCCTTCCTGATGTTCCAGTCCGGCTTTGCGGGCATGTCCACAGGATTTAAGACCTTCTGGATGTTCCTTACCTACCTGCTTTGGGGCTCCATCTTCTATACCTCTGTGAACATTCCTTACGGCTCCATGGCATCTGCCGTATCTCCGGAGGCTTCGGATCGTGCACAGCTGTCCACCTTCCGTTCCATGGGTGCCGCTTGTGCCAGCCTGGCCATCGGAACTCTGACCCCGATGGTGGCGTATGTGTCCGTAGATGGTGCGACAATGCTTTCCGGCCCTCGTATGACCATCATTGCCGGTGTGTTTGCCCTTTGCGGTATCGTTTGTCATCTCCTTTGCTTCCATCTGGTGACGGAGCGTGTGGAGGTTCCGCAGAAGACAGAGAAGCTGGATGTGGGCAAGATGCTGAAGAGCATCTTCACAAACCGTTCTCTGCTTGGTATCATTGCGGCAGCAATTCTGCTCCTCCTCGGCATGCTGGGTATGACCGGTATGGCACCCTATGTATTCCCTGTATACTATAACAGCGGTTCTGCACAGTCCATGTCCTCCATGTTCAGCAGCCTGGCTTCTCTGTTTATCGTGGCACCTCTGGCAGCAAAGATCGCAGCCAAGGTAGGAAAGAAGGAAATGTCTGTGGCCGGCTGCCTCATCTCCGCAGCCATCTGGCTGGTATGCCTTGTGGTTCGTCCGGCAAGCGCCATGGCATTTGTGGCATTCTATGTAGCAGCTTATATCGCCCTGACCTTCTTTAATATGGTCATCTGGGCGATGATCACAGACGTTATTGATGACGCTGAGGTTAAGAACGGTGTGCGTGAGGATGGTACCATCTATGCGGTATACTCCTTCGCAAGAAAGCTCGGACAGGCATTTTCTTCCGGTATGATCGGTGCGCTGATGACTGCTATCGGCTATTCCAAGGATGTGGCAGCAAATCCGTCGGCTTATCCCGAGGTACTCAGCAAGATCTTTGATCTGTCCTGCCTGATCCCGGCTGTCGGCATGATCCTGGTGGCCCTGGCCCTGCAGTTCATCTACCCGCTGAACAAGAAGAGAGTGGATGCCAATGTGGCAGAGCTGAAGAGCAGAAGGGCATAACGTACAACGATTCAATTGATTCAGTTGGGGTCAGAAATGACCCCGACTTTATTGTAAGAGAGGAAAATAAATGGCAAAGAAAGCATCGGAAAATCTTCGTTACTATAAGAATCCCAACGGACCGGTGATCGGTACTGTGTCCCGGAAGGTGATTGAAAAGGACGGACTGTATTTCAAGGACATCGACGGCAGCGGCAGCTTTCAAACCTACGATGACTGGCGCCTTCCGGCAAAGGAGCGGGCAGAGGCCTATGTGAAGACATTGACCACTGAGGAGAAGATCGCGCAGCTCTTTATTTCCGACTGGCGTATGGGTAAGTATACGGATCGTTTCCCGGGACATAAGGCAAAACTGGATGAGTCCGGCACCCTGGACGATGCGGAGTTCAACGGCAAGACCATCTTCGGCGAGCAGCATCTGCCGGGGACCACAGAGCTTCTTAAAAAGTGGTTCTCCCGTCATCTGATCCTGCGGGACGCCCCCACACCGGAGGATATGACGGACTGGATCAACCAGCTCCATGCGGTGGCAGAGGAGTGCGAGCACTTCGTGCCGGTGCAGGTGGTGTCCAATTCCAGAAATGAAAACGGCGAGCTGATCTTCGGCATGAATGACGGCGGCGGTGTCTTCGCTGCCTGGCCGGGTACCCTGGGCATCGCTGCCGCCGTGCGGGGAGATTCCCTTGCGCTGGTGGACGACTTCGCAGACTGCATCCGGAGAGAGTGGGATGCGGTGGGCATGAAGAAGGGCTATATGTATATGGCCGATGTGATCTCCGATCCCAGATGGCAGAGAAGCTACGGCACCTTCGGTGAGGATCCCAAGCTCATCCAGGACATCTTTGCCCGGATCATCCCCATCATTCAGGGCAGCAAGGACGGCGTCACACCCGACGGCGTGGCCATGACCGTCAAGCATTTCCCCGGCGGCGGTGCCCGGGAGAACGGCTTTGACCCGCATTACCGCATGGGACAGTGGAATGTCTACCAGACCGAGGGGTCTCTCGAGACCTATCACCTGCCCGGCTTTGAGACCGCCATTGCGGCCAATGCTTCCTCCATCATGCCGTATTATGCGAAGCCGGCGAAGGAGAAGAGTGCGTCTCAGAAGGACAAGGAAGGCAATGAGCTGGAGATGCAGCCCTACGGATTTGCCTTCAACAAGCCTTTTATCGACGGCCTCCTGCGGCAGCAGATGGGCTTCAAGGGCTACATCAATTCCGACACCGGCATCGTCCACAACATGGACTGGGGTGTGGAAATGCTGGATGTGCCGGAGCGGATCGGCTTTGCCGTGACCCATGCCGGCGTAGATCTCATCAGCGGTCTTTTCGACCAGAAGGAAGGCCAGGAGGCCTATGCCCGGGCAACGAACGGCTACTATGAGGAGCATCCGGTGCCGGAGGGCTTCAAAAAGGAGGATCTGGTGCTGACAGACGAGAGCCTGGATCGTGCCGTGAGCCGCACCCTGACAGAGCTTTTCGAGCTGGGCATGTTTGAGAACCCTTATCGTGATCCGCAGCAGGCGGGAGAGGTGGTCCGCAATACAAAAGACCGGGACAATGCCTTGGATGTCCACAGAAAGAGCGTGGTGCTTTTGAAGAATGACGGCACACTGCCGCTGACTGAGGAGAAGCGCACCGGCAAGAAGATTTATGCGGAATACTTCCAGAAGGATGCACAGCAGGCAGAGAAGGCGACAGCGTCGCTGCGGGAGAAGCTTCGCGAGGAAGCCGGCATTACCCTGACAGAAAATCCGGCGGAGGCCGATTTTGCGATTCTGCTGGTGCAGCCCTCCTCCGGTGCTTACTTCAATGCCACACCGGGTTATCTGGAGCTCGATCTTTGCGAAAACAAGGAAGTGGCGAATGTGGATGATGAGGGACGTCCTGTTCAGGAAACCCACCTGGAGACCACCGTCAGCGGCATCGGTCGGATCCGTGAAATTGCAGAACAGATGCATCAGCGCGGCGGCAAGGTGATTTCCAATGTAAACATCACGCTGGCCTGGGAGCTCGGCAATCTGGAGCCGTACTGTGATGCGCTGCTGGCCGGCTTTGATACCTATGTTTCCGCTACCATGGATGTGATCCTCGGACGCTTCGCGCCCACCGGAAAGCTGCCGGTGACCCTGCCGAGAGGCGACGAGGTGCTGGCGGTGGATGCCAACGGCGTCTGCATCAGCCCCAACGATGTGCCGGGCTATGATAAGGACAAGTACATGCCGGAGGCACTGAAGGATGAGAACGGCAAGGCCTATGCGTACCGCGATCATGCCGGAAACTACTACGAGCTGGATTTCGGCTTGAGATATTCTGAAAACTAAGGCGATTGTTATGAACGGAAAGCCCGGCAGCAGACGCTGCCGGGCTTTTGGTGTAATTTGTCGAATATCTGTCGTTCCGGAGCAGGAGCTTTTATGGGCTTTTGGGAAACGTTGATTCATGCGTTTCCTTAGGCTACCGTGTAGATCTTCACCTCGGGATCTGCGGTCCACAGCGGCTGCAGGCCGACAAAAACATCGTTCCGGAACATCACGCTGCTCAGATATGCCTGGGCATGCTCTGCATGATCAAAGCCGTGCAGAACCTGTACATCCTCATCGCGAACGAGAAGCTCCTTTGTCAGTGCACCCTCGATGGTGTCCAGGAATGGCTGGCGGTAGTCAGTGTAGACCTTTGCGGCTGCGGGACGATTCTCCGCAGGAATCTTCATGGTGATTTCAAGATACGCTTTTACATTTGTGCATTCATAGCTCATAAGATGACCTCCAAATATTTTATGTAGTTGTTTCTCAACCTGAGGAAAGTATAGATGCTGCGCTTATGGATAAAAAGATATCCGCAAATTTATGAGTCCCTTATAAATTTCATAGTAACTTGTGACGGCAGGGGTATCATAGTATAATGCCGGCAGAAATACACGGGAGGCAAGTTTATGTATCAGCGAAAACTTGATAAGGATATCCGCTGCCCGCTGGAGTATGGGCTGGAGATATTTGGCGGAAAATGGAATTCGCGCATCATTTGTGTGCTGGCGGCAAAGAAAACGCTGCGCTATGGTGCGCTTCGCACGGAGATGGGAAACATTACCGATGCAGTACTGGCGGCTACGTTGAAGGGCTTAATGACCAACGGCATGATTTCTCGGAAGTCATATGAAGAAATCCCGCCCAGAGTTGAATATTCACTTACAGAGAAGGGACTGTCTGTGGTGCCGATTCTGCAAAGCATTTGCCGGTGGTCCGGCGCATTTTATCGTGAAGAAACAGAACAAACCATGATACAATGTAAGAAATGCGATTACAGGTAGGCCTTTTGGCAGAGGAGGAGACAATATGCGGCGGCATGACAGAGAGATAACGGATATCGGTGAGATTGAGAAAATCATTGCGGGAGCCAGATATATGCACCTGGGCATGCTGGATGGGGACTATCCCTATGTGGTGCCGCTGCATTACGGCTATTGTATGCAGGAGGGAAGGCTGCAGCTTTTTGCACATTCTGCGAAGGAAGGGCACAAGCTGGACTGTTTGAAAAGCAATGACAAGGTGTTCGTGGAGCTTGACAGAGGAGAGAATCTGGTGACGGCGAACATTCCCTGCGGCTACGGTGCGGTATACGAGAGCGTCATGGGCCGGGGAAAGGCGGTGATTCTGGAGGATCCGACAGAAAAGGCTGCGGCCCTGGAGCTGCTGATGCAGACCCAGACAGGAGAAAAGCATGCGATCAGCCCCAAAATGGCGGAGGCTGTGGCCGTGATCCGGATCGATGTAGAGAGCTTCACCGCGAAGGCCCGCAGGAAGTGAGTCTGCTTGACAGACTTGCGCGGTAATGGGAATTTCACTATACTGTGAAATGATAGAATTGCTGATATTTAAAGTTTGGAAAAGGAGGTCGTAGTATGCCGACGGTTGATGATGTGTCGAGAATTCTTACAAACATGGATCCAGATAAGTATTGTGCGGCTGTCAGTTACATTTATTACCTTGCGGATATTCCGATCAGCGCAGCACCGAGCAGGATTGTAAAGAATGATCTGCGGGATAGGCAGATACGTTTTGCTGAAAAAACAGCAGGTAAAATAAATGTCGACGAGAGAGCTATTGAGGATCTTAGAATGAGGAGCATGATCTGATGATTTTGGTAGACACAAACGTGATAGTGGATCTCTGGAAATATGCCTCAGAAGAAGAACTGAAGTTGTTTTATGAAAACGATGTCGCTATATGTGGTGTGGTAAAATCAGAACTCATGCATGGTGCCTATTCTGAAAAGAATTTGAATCAAATCGCAGAAGATTTGGCGTTACTGCAAGAGTTCAACATTCAGAATGATCAATGGGAGGAATTTGGCAGATTTCTTTATAAATTGAG
>CAVATZ010000079.1:0-9952 GCA_963591655.1 Clostridiales bacterium | reverse complement strand
ATCGAAATTCACGATATAGCCGATTGGCTACTGCAAGAATAAGCGAGACAATGTAAAAAAACGGCAGCCGCTTGATTTACAAAGCGGCTACCGTTTGCTATCAGCGTTCCCGGGCGGATTCGAACCGCCGGCCTTCCGCTTAGGAGGCGGACGCTCTATCCTACTGAGCTACGGAAACACGAACACGCTTATGTTAGCACATTCTGCCGCGCTTGTACAGAAGGGAAATGTCAGGCCTCTGCGATGGCCTTTTGCAGGGTGTTCAGCACCCGTTTTTTGTCGGCGCTCCAGAGAGGCGCCAGGAGCAGCCGTTTCGGGCCGTCGCCGGTGATACGGTGCACCACAACCTCCGGCGGCAGCAGCTTCAGGCATTTCACGATGAGCCGGGAATATTCCTCCAGGGTGAGGATAGGGAAGGGCTTTTCCATGTATTCTGCGGCAAGCCTTGTGCCCTGCAGCACATGGAGGAGCTGCAGTTTGATGCCGTCCGGCGCAGGCGTGAGAGCGGACAGGTAGCGTACCGTCGCAAGCATTCGATCTTCATTCTCTCCGGGAAGCCCCAGAATCACATGTACCACCACCATGAGCCCGGCTGCCTTCAGCCGCCGGTAACAGTCCTCGAAAACCGGCAGGGCATAGCCGCGGTTGATGCGGCTTGCGGTGTCTTCGTGGATGGTCTGCAGTCCCAGCTCCACATAGACCGGTTTTTCGCGATTCAGCTCCGTGAGAATCTCCAGCATCCTTGGGGAAATGCAGTCGGGCCGGGTGCCGATGGACAGGGCGACGATTTCCGGCGGTTCCATGGCCTCCCGGAACAGTTTCCCGAGCCGTTCCTCTGGACCGTAGGTGTTGGTGTAGGACTGAAAGTAAGCGATGTAGCGATGCTGCCCCTCTTTTTCGGACTTTGGCAGCTTGGCTTCGACCCGCTTCTTCGCGATTTCCAGCTGCTCCCGGATGGGCAGGAGCGGTGCGGCGAAGTCGCCGGAGCCGCCCTCGGAGCAGAAGCTGCAGCCGCCGTAGGAGAGCCGGCCGTCCCGGTTGGGACAGGAGCAGCCGGACTGGAGGGAAAGCTTATAGACCTTGCCGCCGAAGCGGCGCTTCCAATCGTCGGAGAGACGAAGATAATTCATGCTGAGACCCTTTCTTAAGTTACAATAGGGAGTAAACGCTGCTGCCGCAGTTCATAGACATTATCCGACAGACGGTCCTTAGGTGCAACCTCTGTTTCATTGATTTCCTGCACCATGGCCCGAAGTCCGGCAATGTCCGAGCCCAGATAGCGGGGAATGGCTAAGACCTCATGAACAGAGGAGGGCAGGATCAGATACTCCTCTGTATGAAGCCGTGCGGCGATCTGCTGGGCTGCACCGGGATAGAGGACGCTGCCGGCACCGTAGAAATTGTCCGGATTCGTAACGATCAGCAGCGTGGGCTGCGTTTCATCGGAGACAGGCGGCAGTCCCAGCCGGGCCTCCATGGTATCGATGACCAGAGGCTGCAGCCGCATGGTGTTTTCCTTCGCCAGCTTCATCAGCTCCCGGGGGCTGAGATTCAGATGCGAGAGCAGAGCATTGGTGATGGGAATGGTGCGGCTCACCTCGGCATTTTCGCTGATATCAAACTGAAAAAGCAGGCAGAGATCCCCCATGAGAACGGCGGGGCGCTGCTCCAGCAGTGCGGAATGCTGTGTGTGATTCAGAAGACGATAGGTAATGCGGTCCAGCAGCTGCGCAAGATCGATCCGGGCAGACGTCGGCCGGTAATAGGAAGTGTTTTTCATGGGGGACTCCTTGTGAGATGCGTGTATAAAGAGAAAGGAATAGAATGGGGAGCACCGGTATCCGGCGCCTGCCCCTTTTTTTAGAAACGCCTGCATTGGCCTGAGAACGGCGAAAGAAAAACGCAGGTCTGTATATGCTCATCATACACAGGACCTGCGGGGAATGCAACAGAAAAATAATAAAGAATCTATAAACTTGCAAAAGTATTATTTCTTTTTACGGACCGAGAAGCCGAATTTGCCGAGTGCCTCGCCCAGCGCGTAATATTCGCCGTGGGAATAGGCCACGAGGTCCACGTCCTCCATGTGGAAGGCGCCCTTCTCGTCGATGTACTTCTCGTCCACCTGCACGGCCACCACCTCAGCTAGGAAGAGGTCATGACTTCCCAGCGGCAGCACCTGTGTCACCTTACACTCGATGGATACCGGAGCCTCAGCGATGGTGGGGGCGGAAATAACACTGGACTGCCCTTCGTGGAGGCCCATGTCCTGCCATTTGTTCGTTTTGCTGCCGCTGGTGCAGCCGCAGTAATCCAGGGCCTTCGCCAGGGCGCGGTTCGGCAGATTGATGACGAACTCGCCGCTTTCCGTCAGCATCGGGTGGGATGCCCGCTCCTTCCGCACAGAGATGTAGGCCATGGGCGGATCCGAACAGATGGTGCCGGTCCAGGCGATGGTGATAATGTTGGCTTTTCCGTCTTTGCCGCGGCAGCTCACCATAACGGCGGGCACCGGATAAACGAAATTTCCGGGCTTCGGAAATGTGATCTTGCTCATAAAGGACTCCTTTCTGAAAGAACCCATTGATTTTTCTCCGGTGAAATTATAAAATAACAGGAGCACAAAAACAATATACATCACGCAGGTATAGTACATCGGTAGTATGCAAGCTTCCCAAGCTTGAGAGACGGGTTCGATTCCCGCTACCTGCTTCGCAATCGCCGGGGAACAGCTTTGCTGTTCCCCGGCGATTGCTCGTTTATCCCTTATATCCTCTTATAAAACTGATAAACCGTGACGTCGCCTCATTGATATACACGCCCTTCTTCCACACCAGTCCGATATTGGAGGTGATCGGCGGGGTGATAGGAATCCGCACGACATCCGGATCCTCAATGGGAATGGAACGATAGAAAAAGGCACCGCCCAGACCCTCCCGGATGAAGCTCAGCATGGTATAGAGCTGACTGGAGTACATCAGGATGTTGGGCTGCCGCCGCAGAGACTGGTAACGGGAGATCACCGTCCGGTTCTGCACAGAGTCCGAGCTGAAGAGGATCAGCGGCGTGTCACCGATTTCTTCTATAGAAAGGGCTTCATGCTTCGCCAGCGGGTGACTCCTCGAAACGCAGAACACATAGCTGTCCTCCAGCATGATGTGGAAGTTGAATTTGTCCACATTATAGAAGTCCAGATTCGCGATGGCCACATCCAGCTCCTCGGATTCCACCAGACTGCAGGCCCGTACCGAGCCATAGCTCAGCAGCTGCAGGGGGATGTTGTGCTTCGCCTGAAACTCCGTCATGAGATGGGGGAAGAACACCGTGCTCAGCATGGGCGGAATGCCCACCTTCAGGGGCCGCCGAGAGTTGGCCAGGGAAGAAAATTCCGTCTGGAAGTCCTGGCAGCTGTTCAAAATCTGCTCTGCCTTCTGGTAGAAGGCCTCCCCCTCCGGCGTCAGACTGATCTGGTTTTTGCCGTGGTTGAAAAGACGAAGATGAAATTCATTCTCCAAATTCCTGAGCGCCACAGAAATGGTGGGCTGGGACACAAAGAGCTCATCCGCGGCCCTTGTGATGCTGTGATAGCGGCAGACCGCGCAGAAATATTCCAACTGATTTAATGTCATGCTACATTCTCCTGACCTTTATTTTAATGTATTCTTGTTTATCATACAGCAAATTGCTGAAAACTTTGCACAAAAAACCGCACAAGTTTTGCACAGCATAAATTTTCCCTATGCTGAGCTCGGTACAGCCAATTGTACTTTTAAAAATGCCTGATATATACTGGGATCATCAAAGAAAACACGAAGCAAAGCGGCCGCGAGAAAGCGTGATTTCGGGATAAGATACGACAGCTATTCAGGAGGAAAGTATGAGTCCAGCTTTAATAACCCTATTGTTTCTCGCATTTGCGATCGTTATGTTCGTCACGGAAAAGATTCCCCTGGGACTGACATCCATGATCATCTGCATCGGCCTGGTGGTCACCAAGGTCTTGGATGTGAAGACAGCCTTTTCCGGTTTCATTGATTCCAATGTCATTCTCTTCGTTGCCATGTTTATCGTGGGCGGTGCTCTTTTTGAGACCGGCATGGCCAACGAGATCGGTGGCATCGTCACGAAGTTTGCCAAGACCGAGCGTCAGCTTATCATCGCCATCATGGTGATCGTAGGCCTCATGAGCGGCGTGCTCTCCAACACAGGAACCGCAGCCATTCTGATTCCGGTGGTGGTTGGTATCGCGGCCAAGTCCGGCTACAAGAGATCCCGGCTCCTCATGCCGTTGGTATTTGCCGCAGCCATGGGCGGAAACCTTTCCCTCATCGGTGCACCCGGCAACATGATCGCCCAGAGTACTCTGCAGCAGGCAGAACTCGGCAGCTTCGGCTTCTTCGAGTATGCCATCGTCGGCCTTCCGATCCTCATCGCGGGCATCCTTTTCTACGCCACCATCGGCTTTAAGCTCCTGCCCAGCCACGATGTGAAGGACGATGACAGTGCATACGATACCGCAGAGGACTTCTCCCAGGTTCCCCGGTGGAAGAAGACATTGTCCTTAGTGATCCTGGTATTGACCCTTCTGGCCATGATCTTCGAGGACAAGATCGGCATCAAGCTCTGCATCTCCGGCTGCATCGGCGCCATCGCATTGATCCTGACCGGCGTTATCTCTGAGAAGAACGCACTGAAGGCCATTGACCTGAAGACCATCTTCCTCTTCGGCGGTACCCTTTCTCTGGCATCCGCACTGCAGGAAACCGGCGCAGGACAGCTCATCGCCGACAAAGTAATCGGTATGCTCGGGGCGAACCCTTCACCCTACGTCCTGACCTTCGTGGTATTCATCATCTGCTGCGCACTGACCAACTTCATGTCCAACACAGCAACCACAGCGCTGATGGCCCCGATCTGTCTCTCCATCGCCCAGGGCATGGGAGCGGACCCCAGAGCGGTTCTGATGGCCTGCGTCATCGGCGGCTCCTGCGCTTATGCGACCCCCATCGGCATGCCGGCAAACACCATGGTATTCGGCATCGGCGGCTACAAGTTCAACGACTATGTGAAGTCCGGCCTTCCGCTCATCGTCATTGCCACCATCGTCAGCATGATTATCCTTCCGATTGCCTTCCCGTTCTTCCCGGCGGGCTAAGCATATAAAAACAATTATTATCGTTTATTTATTTCAAAAGGAGAAAAACATATGTCTAATGAAGCACAGGTTCAGAAGATGACCGACATTATCTCAAAGTTCGTAGGTTTCACAGCGAAGAAGCTGCCGGACGACGTGATCGAGAAGCTCGACGAGCTGTGTCAGAAGGAAGACAGCCCCATGGCGAAGGTAATCTATGACACCATGTTCAAGAACCAGGAGCTGGCTGTGAAGCTGAACCGCCCGTCCTGCCAGGACACCGGCGTACTGCAGTTCTGGGTAAAGTGCGGCACCAAGTTCCCTCTCATCGATGAGCTGGAGGTACTGCTGAAGGAGGCTGTTGTGAAGTCCACCTTCGAGACACCGCTTCGCCATAACTCCGTAGAGACCTTCGACGAGTACAACACCGGCAAGAATGTAGGTAAGGGAACCCCGACCGTATGGTGGGACATCGTTCCGAACTCCGATCAGTGCGAGATCTACACCTATATGGCCGGCGGCGGATGCACCCTTCCGGGCAATGCTACCGTTCTCATGCCGGGTGAGGGCTACGAGGGTGTCACCAAGTTTGTTCTGGATCGTATGACCAGCTACGGCCTGAATGCCTGCCCGCCCCTTCTGGTTGGTGTAGGTGTGGCTACCTCTGTAGAGACCGCAGCCCTTCTGTCCAAGAAGGCACTGATGCGGCCCATCGGCTCCCACAACGAGAACGAGAGAGCTGCCAAGATGGAGAAGCTGCTGGAGGACGGCATCAATGCCATCGGTCTCGGACCCCAGGGTATGGGCGGCAAGTACTCCGTTATGGGCGTGAACATTGAGAACACAGCACGTCACCCGTCCGCAATCGGTGTTGCCGTAAATGTCGGCTGCTGGAGCCACAGAAGAGGCCACATCGTATTCGATAAGGATCTGAACTGGACAGTTGATTCACATACAGGCTTTGAGGCGTAATTTCTCAGGAGAGAAGGAGAGGAGATAAAAATGGTAGAGTTTAAAGACGGCAAGAAGATTCTGGTTACCCCGGTTTCCCAGGAGGATCTGGCAGACATCAAGATCGGCGACATCATTTACCTGTCCGGCAGCCTCACAACCTGCCGTGACGTAGCACACCGCCGTGTGGTAGAGGAGGGAAGAGAAATTCCCGTAGACGTACGGAACAATGCCATCCTTCACGCAGGCCCGATCATCCGGCCGCTGGAGAACGATAAGTTCGAGATGGTATCCGTAGGCCCCACGACTTCCATGAGAATGGAGAAGTTTGAGTACGAGTTCGTGCAGACCACCGGCGTGCGTGTCATCGTCGGCAAGGGCGGCATGAAGGAGAACACCGCCAGAGCCTGCAAGGACTTCGGTGCCATCCACTGCGTATTCCCGGCCGGCAATGCCGTTGTGGCAGCCACCGAGGTGAAGGAAATCATGCGCGCCGAGTGGAGAGACCTGGGCATGCCCGAGACCCTCTGGAACTGCGATGTAGAGGAGTTCGGACCGCTGATCGTTTCCATCGATGCCCAGGGCAGAAATTACTTCGAGGAGAAGAAGGTAGAGTACAATGTGAAGAAGGACGAGCAGATCGCCGAGATCTGCAAGCACGTAAGCTTCATTAAGTAAAAAGAAAAGTTCCCCCTTGATCAGCATTCGTTTCATCTGAAGCGGGTGCTGTTTTTTTGCCGCAAAATTCTCTGCTTCTTTAAAGGCATCTTAATTTGACATGGCTTTAGGGATAATGCTATACTTCCTTATACTTGTGTTTATATGAGGATTTTTGGGCTCGCCGCGGCACAGCTGCGGCTTGTGCGCGTTCAGGAAGGGTAAGGAGGACACGATGGAGGATCCGATGGATATGGAAAAGCAGCTCTGCTGCGCTGAGGAAGAGGAGGAGATCAGCCTCGTGGAGCTGATGGTGCAGCTTCTCAGCGGCTGGAAGAAAATTCTGCTGCTGGCTTTGCTGTTTGCCCTGCTGCTGGGCGGCTACCGCGGCGTGAAGGGCCTGCAGGTGCGAGGCGCGCAGGGCGGCACAGCCGAGGCAGAGGAAAAGTATCAGACCGATCTCGCGGCCTATGAGGCCCAGAAAACCATGCTGGAGAACCAGATTGAGGCCACCGGCGAAAACATCCGGCAGAAAACGGCTTACAGTGAGGGCTCGGCACTGATGCGCCTGGATCCCTACAATTACGCTGCGGCTTCTGTTGTCTACTATATTGATGCCCACTATACCGTGGATCCCAATACCACGCTGCAGCCGACGGATCCCACCTCACGTCTGGTGCGGGCCTACGTAACCGGTTTGCAGCAGGCGGATTTTTACCAGTATATGGCCGATGCCCTCAGCGGGTCGCTGACTGCAGCGGATCTTCAGGAGCTGGTCACCGTTCAGGCCGAGGCGGACACCGCGATCCTCAGCATCAATGTGGCAGCGGAAAACCTTTCTCAGGCCGAAGCCATCGAGCAGGCGGTGCGGCAGTATGTGGAAGCACAGCAGAGCAGCATCGGTGAAAAGATCGCGGCCCATGATCTGACGCTTTTGACCACTTCCAGCTCCTCCCACTGGATGCGGAACGGCAGCCGGCAGGAGGCAGCAGGAGACGACAATGCGGCAGTGCTCAATGCCATGGGGAATCCCGTGGCGGAGAAGCAGCAGGAGTTTACAAACACGCTGACTCAGCTGAATCAGCAGTTGGAGGATCTGCGGAAGCAGGAAAGTGCGCTGGAGGAGCCGAAGGCCGAAGAGAGCGGCCAGGGACTGAAGCTTGCTGTGCTGAAGTTCGTCCTCATCGGACTGGTGCTGGGGGCCTTCCTGGGCTGCGGCTGGATCACCCTCGACATGCTCCTGGGCGACCGCTTCTGTGACGAAGAAGAGCTGCAGCAGCGCTACGGACTTCCGCTCCTCGGCAGCCTGCGCCGTTTCCCGGAAAAGGGCCTTATGAACCGCCTCTGCGCGACGCTGGCCGGAGATCAGAGCCGCCAGAGCGACCTGACAGCGCTGGCAGATTTTGCACAGGCCAATGTGGCAGCCAGTCTGCGGAGCAAGAAAACAGGCACGGCAGAGGCAGTGGTGCTTCTGGCGGGCAGTCAGGGCGAGAAGCTTTCCGCACTGAATGCAGCGCTGCAGTCAAAGTCCGGCACAGAGAATTACCGGCTCTGCGGCGACATTCTCCGGGATCCGGCAGCAGTGGCTATGCTGCAGCCCGGCACCAGACTTGTGATTTGTGAGGAAAAGGGAAGCGCGAGCCGCCGGACCATCTTGAACGAGCTGCGGAAGCTCCGGAGCCTGGGCTGCGATGTGCTTGGCATCATTTCTCTGTAAGGTGTTATGAAACGAAAAAAACTGGAACTGACCATTACCGGTCTCATTTATCTGTTCACGGCCGTCGCCAGCGCTCTGCTGGCGATTTTCGTGTTGTCCCGCAGGCAGAAGCTGACCCCCACCTTCCTGGGCGGCAACACCTTCATGACGGCCATCCTGCCCCTGCTGATGGCAGAATGCATTGCCGCCTTCCTGCTGACCTACGACGGAAAGTACGCCTTCCGCAGAGTGAAGCTGTTCACCTGCATACTGCGCAGTCTAATGTCTTCGGCGGCGCTTGCCGGGATCTGGGCGGCGATTCTGCTGCTCCAGAAGAATGAGGTCACCAGCTCCCGCTACTTCTTCGCCGTGACCCTGCTGATCCACTTCGCCCTTCTGGCGGGACTGCTCTGGGCGGCTCAGAACCTGGTGATCAATTACTACTACCGCACCCACAATGCGAGCTTCGTGCTGCTGGTCAGCACCCGGAAGCGGGCGGCGGCCGGTTCGGACCTTCTGAAGCAGGACTGGTCCCGGAAGCTGGTGGGTATTGTGCTGCTGGATGAGGAGAGCCTCGGGGATGTCGGGGAAAATGCCGGTGAAATCGACCACATCCCGCTGGTGGCGGGCCGCAGAGAATTTGTCGCCTGGACCCAGCAGCATGCGGTGGACGAGGTGTTTTTCCTTGCGGAAAACAACGATGAAACTGTCGCTGCGGCCATGAAGGAGTTTGTCCAGATGGGCATCTCCGTGCACATGAACCTGCCTATGGTGGAGGCGCTGGACCGGCGGCTTTCCCTCAGTGAGGACGATTATACCCCCGCGGTGTGCCGTGACCTTTCCTATTTCCGGGGACGGCTTCCCATGATCAGCTTCGACCAGCCCCAGCCCAAGCTCCGTTATGTGGCGCTGAAGCGCCTCATGGACGTGCTGGGCGGTCTGGTGGGCGCTGCCATCGCGGTGCTTCTCTATGTGATTCTGGGTATCGCCATCAAACTGGATTCTCCTGGACCGGTGCTTTTCGCCCAGGAAAGAGTGGGCAAGAACGGCCGGCTTTTCAAAATCTACAAGTTCCGCTCCATGTACATCGATGCGGAGGCTCGGAAGGCGGCTCTCATGCAGCAGAACGAGATGAACGGCCTCATGTTCAAGATGAAGGACGATCCCCGCATTACCCGGGTGGGAAAATTTATCCGGAAGACCTCACTGGACGAGTTCCCCCAGTTCTTCAATGTCCTGAAGGGGGATATGTCCCTGGTGGGAACCCGGCCGCCCACGGTCTCTGAGTTCCGCCAGTACAGCAATTATCATAAGCGCCGCCTCGCCATGAAGCCCGGCATCACCGGCATGTGGCAGGTCAGCGGCCGCTCCGACATCAAGGATTTCGAGGACGTGGTGAAGCTGGACTGCCGCTACATCGACAACTGGAGCCTCTGGCTCGACATCCGCATCCTCCTGAAAACCGTCATGATCGTATTCACCGGAAGAGGATCTGAGTGAAGCTTTCTGCATAA
>CAVATZ010000078.1:7322-9989 GCA_963591655.1 Clostridiales bacterium | reverse complement strand
TTTGAGGCCTTCGACCTCACATAATCACATAGTCCTTATACCGCTGCAGCAGCTCCTGGTTCAGGCTGGCCCGGAGATAGATGCCCTCGTCCTCATACTTGGTCTCCAGCACCTGGGCGCGCTCCCGCAGCACGTTCTCCACGCCACTGTCCCGGTAGGGGATCCGCAGCTCGCAGGTGAAGTAATCGGCGAAGAGCTTCCCGTCAATGGCCTCCAGAAGCGCTTCCATCCCAATGCCTTCGGCGCCGGAGATGTAGAGCTTATCGCCGCGGACGATGGGCAGCGCGTCTGCCTCGTAGACCTTGTCCGCCTTGTTCATGAGATAGAGCACCGGGATATGTCCCGCGCCCAGCTCCTTCAGGGTTCGGGCCGTCACATCCATGTGCATCCGGTAGTTGGGATCGGAATAGTCAATGACCTCCAGAATGAGGTCCGCATACAGTGCCTCCTCCAGCGTGGAGCGGAAGGCCTCCACCAGCTTATGGGGCAGGTCGTTGATGAAGCCCACCGTATCGGAAAGCAGAAAATCCCGATGGTCGCCGGGGCTGATCTTCCGTACAGTGGTGTCCAATGTCGCGAAGAGCATATCCTGCACCAGCACATGCTTCTCCGTATCCGCGCCGCAGTGGTCAATGAGCCGGTTCATCAAGGTGGACTTGCCGGCATTGGTATAGCCCACCAGCGCCACCAGGGGAAGGCCGGAGCGCTCCCGCTTCTTCCGCTGGGTGCTGCGGTTCTGCTCCACCTCCCGGAGCGCCCGGCGCAGCTCCGCCATTTCCTTCTGGATGTGCCGCCGGTCCAGCTCGATCTGGGTTTCGCCGGCACCCTTGTTGGACATGGCGCCGCCGGTGCCGCCCTGTCGGGAGAGATTCTGCCGGAGTCCCACGAGGCGCGGCAGCATATACTGCAGCTTCGCGTATTCCACCTGCATCCGGGCCTCCGCGGAGCGTGCCCGCATGGCGAAGATGTTCAGGATCAGGTTGGTCTTGTCAATGACCTCGACCTCCAGATCGTGGGCCAGGTTGGCCAGCTGGGAGGGCGACAGGGTATTGTTGAAGATCACGAGATCCGCCTCCAGGAGATAGACCTGATTCTTCAGCTCGCCCACCTTGCCGCTGCCGATATAGTAGGCGGAATCCTCGCCGGAGAGGTTCTGGGTCAGTTCCCCCACCGCCTCGATATGACAGGCCTCGCAGAGCCCGTGCAGCTCGGACATGCTCACCGCAAAGGCCTCCGCCGACATTTCCCCGGAAATACAGGCGCCGGCCAGCACCGCCCGCCGGGGACGATCCATAAAATCATTCTCAAACATCTTATTGATAACCCCAATTCTTTGCAAATTTAGTGAAGATCCCCGCCGGAATCAGCAGCACGGCGATGGAGCCCAGGAAGGTCAGGAGGATGCGGAGCGCTGTGTCACTGAAAAAGCCCTCCGGCAGCATATTGATCATGCGACTCTCCCGGGGATCGAACATCCAGTTTCCCTGGCTGAAGAAAAGCTCATGGAAGAGCGTGAAGTATTTGGTGAAGTCCGTGGCGGCCAGTAGCCCGAAGAGCGCCGCCAGGATGCCGATGGCGAGGCAGACCCGGAGGAAGCCCCGGCCCAGCCAGTACAGCGCCCGGCCGTGCTCGAGAATCAGCAGGAAGCCGAAAATCGCGAGGATCGCCAGAATCGCCAGGGCCCGCAGGGTGACAGAGGCCACAAAAAGCACCCGGACATCCGCCATATGGCTCTTCTCGTTTTCATTGTAGAATTCCGCTTCTCTTCCATTGATCTCCGTCTCCACGATCAGATTCTCCCGATCGCCCCGGAGGTAAACCATGGTCTGGTGCATCACCGCAGTCAGGTCGTCCATCGTCATGGTCTCGCCCCGCCATTCCTGCAGGGAATCCAGAACGTCGTATTTCTCAAACTCCGCCTCATAGTATCCCGGGTTCCAATAGCAGACCGCCTCGAAGGAGGTGATCAGCAGCGTAAAGATCAGGAACAGCGAAAAAATCACGGCCAGCAGCCGGTAAAAAAGTGTTTTCATGGTGTCTCCTCCACGATTCATCTCTCGCTTGATGCAAACAAGTGTAACATGATGCCGAAAAGAATGCTACAATAGGGTTTCGGATGAATTCGAATGGGAGGCATTACCATGGCAAAAAAGGAAAAGGAACAGAAAACGAATGTGATGCGTCTTCTCGATAAGGCGAAGATTCCCTATGTGCACCGGGAATATCCGGTGGATGAAAACGATCTCTCCGGCAGTCATGCGGCAGACGCACTGGGGGTGGATCACCGGACGCTCTTCAAGACGCTGGTGCTGCACGGCGACAAAACCGGCTACCTGGTCTGTGTGATTCCGGTGGATGAGGAGATTGATCTCAAGAAGATCGCGAAGGTTTCCGGGAACAAAAAAGCAGAGATGATTCCCATGAAGGAGCTGCTGCCCCTGACCGGATATATCCGGGGCGGCTGCAGTCCCATCGGGATGAAAAAGGCATTTCCTACCTATATAGATAAGAGCGCAGAGGAACTGCCGGAAATCGGCGTCAGCGGCGGACAGCGGGGTGTGCAGATTCTCCTCGCACCGAAGGCATTGGCCGCCTATATCCGGGCAGAATTTGCCGATGTGACGGCGGAATAGCTCACACGAACCTGCGGCAGCGGACATAGAGGCG
>CAVATZ010000078.1:0-7090 GCA_963591655.1 Clostridiales bacterium | reverse complement strand
CGCGGCGCGATGCCGCATTCTCCCGGGGGCAGCAGGGTACAGCGGACGCTGGTATGCTTCACCCGGGTGAGCTCCTCTGCGATGAGGGAGGACAATGAAGACAGCACAAAGATGCAGCTCTCCTCCTCGCTCACCAGGATGTCGCCGATGCGATTCCGCTCGATGCCGAGGTTCATAAGCGCCCCGAGGAAGTCCCGGTGGCTGAGCGCCTCTGCAAAGCGGCGGTTCACAGGCTGCACCCGCAGCAGCTTCAGCACCTCGCCGCCGGCCGTCTCACCCGTCAGAAAATCCTCCGGACTGAGCCAGTCCGGCAGGAAGCAGAGCACATTGCGCTCGGCCTCGCTGTGTCCGCCGTAAACGAGAAACGGAACCCCGTCCAGGGTTCCGCTTTTTTTGTCCTCAGACAGGCCGCCCGGCAGACGCCGGAGCTCCGTATAGAAGTCGGAAAGCTCTGAGGCGGACAGAAATTCTGTATGCGTCAGGTAAGCATTCTGCCGGGTTTTTCCCGCCAGATCCCGGATGTGTCCCAGAAAATCCTGCGCCATCATGCATTATCCTCCTCTTCACTGCCGTCTCCCTCACCGGAGGGCAGCTCCGCAAACTCCATGAAGCCCTGCATCCAGATGCGGCCCTTGAAGCGGCGGCCCACCGCCGGCACGCCCACGAGATCCGCCTCATTGATGCAGACATGAAAAACCGCGTCGTTGCAGCGCAGTCGGAGATCGACGACATTTTCATGGGTATACACGTTGGTCTTCACCCGGATGCCGGTGATTTCTCCCAGCACGGTGTACTGGTCGCATTCCACGCCGGTGGGCATGAAGCTGGACTCCACCACAGAGTAGAGGTCCTCGTGCTCAATGCGGGCATTCACCTCGGACATGAGGTTCATATCCGTCTCCGTCAGTGTTTCAATGGCGTCCTCATCCCCGTTCCGGGCTGCCTCATACAGGGCCTTCTGCTCCCGCAGGCGGCGCTGGCAGCTCTCCTCATCCTCCTTCCGCTGGGTCGGCAGCAGGATCTTGCCCTCTGTGGCCAGTCCCGTCAGGAAGGCCTGGCGGATCCGCACCGGAATCTGGGCCTGGGCAATGCCCCGCATCTCCACAGAATTGCAGAGGTAGAAGATCAGGGTAATGCCGGAGCGGAAGTCCTCCAGAACGCCCTCGTAGGTTTCGCGCTCCGCATGCCGCTCCAGGGAGCCCTCCTCCGTCAGGGTGCCGTCGAAGCTCCGCACGAAGGGGAAGTAGTAGTCCCTGTGAAAAATGTCGGCGTTGTCCCGGTGTCCCACCACCATGATGCCCATGGAGGGTGCCACCTGCATACAATATTCCTCCAGCCGGCTCTCCGGGCTCAGCACCAGAATCTCGCTTCTGTACTTTTCATTTACCGCACGATCCAGGTAGACCTCTGCCTCCTGGTCTGTTTTGATGCCGGAAAAACCGATCGACCTCAAAAATCTGTGCATCCCTTTCCTCCGTCTGCTTCCTTAAGTCTTACTTATGTGTAGTTGTCAATAATAAACGAATCCACATTCGATTGCAAGTACTCCACCGGCCTCCGACCGCGGATTTCCGAGGAAAATGCACGCGGCACTACAAACGGGCCGACCATCTCGGGCTCCGCTGCCGGAGTTTATCCACAATTTCCTTCAGATTGTCCACCACGAAATCGGCATCCTCCATGGTGGTTTCCGCGCCGAGGCTGAAGCGCAGGCCGGAGAAGGCGTCCTCATGGCTTAAGCCGATGGCCCGCAGCACATGGCTCGGCTCCAGAGAGCCGCTGGCGCAGGCACTGCCGCTGGCGGCGGCGATGCCCCTCTGGTCGAGCAGCAGAAGCAGTGACTCACCCTCCACGCAGGGAAGAAGCACGTGAACATTGTTCGGAAGCCGCTTCACCGGATCTCCGTTCAGACGGCAGGCCGGAATCTCCGCCGTGAGCCGCCGGATCATGTGGTCCCGGATCTCACTCTCCCGGGCGGTGCGCTCCACCATGGTCTCCATTGCCAGCTCTGCTGCCCGGGCGAAGCCCACGATGCCCGCGAGGTTTTCGGTGCCGGCCCGTCTGCCCCGCTCCTGGGCCCCGCCGTGGATCAGCGGCGGCAGCTGCAGCCCCCGGCGAATATACAGAAGACCCACCCCCTGAGGGCCGTTCAGCTTATGGGCGGAGGCAGAAAGCAGATCCACCTGCAGTGCCTGTACATCCAGGGGGATCTGGCCGAAGGCCTGCACCGCATCAGTGTGGAAGAGCACCCCCGCTTCCCGGCAAATGCTGCCGATTTCTGCGATGGGCTCCAGGGTACCGATTTCATTGTTGGCACTCATAACGGAAACCAGGGCTGTCTCCGGCCGAAGGGCAGCTGCCACGGCAGCCGGATCCACAAGGCCCCTTTCGTCCACCGGAAGGTAAGTGATCTCCACGCCCTCTGCGGCCAGGGCCTCGCAGGTATGGAGCACCGCATGATGCTCAATGGCAGAGACGATGATATGATTTTTCTCCGCCTCTTCTGCCGCGGCACGCTTTCGGGCCGCTGCCAGGCCGCCGCGCAAGGCCATATTGTCCGATTCCGAACCGCCGCTGGTGAAGCAGATCTCCTCGGGGCGGGCATGCAGCACCGCGGCGATGCGGCGGCGGCTGTCCTCAATGGCCATCCGGGCCCGCTGTCCCCGGCGATACACCGTGGAGGCGTTGCCGAATTTTTCGCCGAAATAGGGCAGCATGGCCTCCAGCACCGCCGGTGCGAGCGGTGTCGTGGCCGCATGATCCATGTAGATTTCCTTCATTGCCTCAGCCTCCTGAAAAATATGGGGTCCGCACCAGAAAGCACGAACCCCATTGTTGAATCGTTATTTAAACTTCTGTATCGAAGTAGTAGCTCTCCAGCACTTCCTTCACGGAATCGCTGGTGACGTAGTCGATGAAGTCCTTGGCTGCTGCCTTCTCCACATCATCTGCCTCGTCGTTCTGTACCTGTGCGATGGGATAGATCACATTTCCGGTGAGATCATAGGAAACCTTCTCCAGAATGTCAAGCTGATCCTCATAGCCGTAGGTATCGGAATAGTAGGTGGTGCCCACCTCGCAGGAGCCCTCTACCACAGCCGCCAGCACCTTGGATACGTTGGACTGCTCGGAAATCTCCACGCCGCCGAGGGCCTCGGAAACCTCCTGGGTTGTGATCTTGGACACGTCCTCAGCCTCCGGCAGGATGCCGACCTTCACCAGAGCCTGTCTTGTGTACTTGCCTACCGGCACGGAACCGTCCGCCAGTGCGATGGACTTGGCGTCCTTCAGGGTCTCCAGACCGGTGACGGCGGTACCGCTGTCCTTCCGGGTGATCACCACCACCTGGTTGTTCAGCACATCCTTACGGGTGCCCTCCACCACCAGCTTATCATCCTTCTCCAACGTGTTCATCTGCTTCTGGGCCGCAGAGAAGAATACGTCGCAGGCATAGCCCTCCTCGATCTGGGTCAGGAGCTTTCCGGAGGAATCCGCATTGAAGGTGATCTTCACATTGGGGTGAATCTCATTGTAGCGGGCTGCCAGATCGGTCATGACGGTGTTTAAGGAAGCGGCGATAAAGACCTGAATCTCTGTCTCCTCATCGTTGTAGCCGCTGTCGGAGGTGTACAATGCATCAGCAGCCTCCTCAGCTGCCGTGGCAGCAGCCGTAGTTGCAGCAGTGCTGCTGCCGCAGGCGCTCAGGCCCACTGCACAGGCTGCGGCACAAGCTGCAGCGGTCATTCTGGTCCAGATTATTTTTTTCATCTTCTTTCCCCTTCAATGCAAACTTCTTCATCCAGATTCATCTCGAGCTTGTAGCTCTCGATGAACTTGCCTGCGGCAAGCATGTCCCCTGCGGGCACATGTCAGTTCGCTACGAAGTTTGCCTGATGCAAACTTCTTCACTCGGTTTCACTGCCCCGCAATATCCCCAGTCCGTGGGGCAGCACCGGCAGCAGAAACTCCAGATCCTCCCGGCAGGCCTTGGGGCTTCCGGGCATGTTGACAATGAGACTTTTTCCGCGAATCCCGGCGGTCTGGCGGCTCAGGATCGCATTTTTTGTGAACTGCAACGAATAGGCCCGAAGAGCTTCCCCGATACCCGGCACCTCCCGCTCACAAACCTCCTTCGTGGCCTCCGGCGTCTGGTCCCGCTCCGAAAAGCCGGTGCCGCCGGTGGTGAGGATCAGCTCGATCTGCCGCTGGTCCGCGAGACGCCGAAGCTCCTGCGCGAGACGCTCCCTTCCGTCGGGAAGTAGCAGCATCTCCTCCACCCGGTAGCCCGCCGCCGAAAGCACTTCCCTGATCAGCGGGCCGGAGCGATCCTCGTAGCTGCCGGCAGCCGCCCGATCCGACAGGGTAATGACGGCGGCCCGGAACGGTCGCTTGGGGTCCGCAGGGATCAGCTGCGCTGCCATACCGGGACGGATCTCGCCGCCCTCCCGCACCACGGAGAATACGCCCTCCCGCGGCATGATACAGTCGCCCACGCTCTTGTAAATGGCGCAGTGGCTGTGGCAGGCCTTCCCGATCTGTGTGATTTCCAGAAGGCAGTCACCGATGCGGAGCCGGGTTCCCACCGGCAGGGTCTTCAGTTCAAAGCCGGACAGAACGATATTCTCCCCGAAGTCGCCGAAGCTTACCGCAGCGCCCCGGGCGCGGAATTTTTCGATTTCTTCATAAGAAAGCAGGCTCACCTGCCGGTGCCACTTTCCTGCGTGGGCGTCTCCCTCGATGCCGTAATCCGGCAGGAGACGAATGCTGTCCTTTGGCGTCTTGCCGGTACCCTTTTCCGGGCTGGTGCAGACCGCCATGACGGTGCCTTGCATACTCATACGCGTCCTCCGTTTTCCGGCATTTCCTCCCGGATCCGCTCCAGCAGCACCTCGACCCTGCCGCCGCAGACCATTCCCTCGTCGCCGGCCATTTCTGACGTCAAATCTATAGGCAAAATATCCACTGAATCTTCCTCCGCCAGCAGCTCCCGGCCGCGCCGCACCACCTCGGCCTCGATACAGCCGCCGCCGATGGTGCCGATGCAGCGCCCGTCGGAAAGCAGCAGCATCTTCGTGCCCACCTGACGGGGCGCGGAGCCCTTCCGGCTGATGATGGTGCAGAGCACCTTGTCGCCCGCCTCCGGCTCCCGATGATGTCCGCCGATCACCGCCCGCAGAATGTCCTCCGGGAAGCCGAAGCTCCGCTGCGCACCATTCTTCACCTCGATGATCTCCGCCATAACGGAAACCGCAATCTCCTCCGGGGTCTCCGCCCCGATGGCGAGACCAATGGGCGTATGGACGCTGTCCAGCACCTCGCCGCTGATGCCCTCCTCCCGAAGACTCTCCTTCACGAGCTGCACCCGCCGCCGCGAGCCCATGAGACCGATATAGGCATGACGCTTTCCGGCAATGACCCGGAGGCAGTCCCGGTCATAGCGGTGTCCCCGGGTAACGATCACGAAATAGCTGTCATTATCACCGGGTAATGCGGTCAGCGCGGTCTCAAATTCCTCACACAGCACCTGATCCGCCCCGGCCGCCCGGGCATGGTCCGCAAAAAGCGGCCGATCCTCGATGCAGATGACATGAAGCCCCAGCAACTTTGCCATCTTAATGATGGCGATGGCGACATGACCGGCACCGCAGAGGATGAGCTTCTTTTCATGTCCCAGGCGCTCACCGTAGACCGGCTCTCCCGCCAGCGAAAAAATGCCGCAGCCCGCCGGCAATGTAAACCCGCCAACATTATCCAAATCCGCAAAAAAGCCGTCCGTTCTCTCCCGGTACACCCATTCTCCCCCGCTGTAAACGGCCTTCTCGCCCATATGCGCCGGAGAAAGGCAGGTGAGGCTGCAGCTCTCGAGATTCGGGTTCAGGGCCTCCACGGCGGTAAAAAATTCTTTCCTCATCGCACTCAGCCCTTTCCGAAGCCGCAGTTCGGGAATGTGCAGGCGGGACAGTTCAGGCAGAGTCCCCCGTTCCCCAGCCGGTCAATGCTTTCCTTTTCTACGATTTCTCCCGCCATGAGCCGCGGCAGGATCAGGTCGAAGATGGTGCGCTTCGCATACATCACACAGCCGGGAAGGCCTAAAATGGGAATCTCATTATCAACTGGGCGCCCGCCAGCCAAGCTGTCGCTCAGCCCAGTTGATAGCTTATACGCCAACATAAACATGGCCCCGGGCAGCACCGGTGCGCCGTAGCTCACCACCCGGTCCGCAACCTCGCGAATGGCATAGGGCGTGCGGTCATCGGGGTCCACGGACATGCCGCCGGTGCAGATCACCATCTCTGCCCCCGCCGTCAGTACCCGCCGGATGCAATCCATCTCCATCTCCGCGTCATCGCTGCTGAACTCATGGGCGATAACCTCCCCGCCGTACTCCCGGAGCTTCTCCTCCACCACCGGGGTAAAGGTATCCTCAATGCGATGGTAGTACACCTCATTTCCCGTGGTGACAATGCCGACCTTCCGCTGCCGGAAGGGCAGAAGCCGCAGAATCGGTGCGCCGCTGACCATAGCCTGTATCCGCTCCATCTTTTCCTTCTCGATGAGGAGCGGGATAATGCGGGTGCCCGCCAGCTTGTCTCCCTTCTTCACCGGGAAGCCATCATGCCGGGTCGCGATCATCATTTCTCCGAAGGAATTGACCTTGCGGAGCCGCTCCCGGTCCACCTGCAGGAGGCCGTCGCAGTCCGCGATCAGCTCCACCTTGCCCTCGGAAATGCCGGAGGCGTGCATGTTCTCACTGCGGCAGAGCTCATAGAGCACCATGGCGGCGTCATTCTCATGCATCATGCTTTCGTTCACTTCCCAGATGTAGATATGGTCCTTGCCCACGGACAGCAGCACCGGAATATCCGCCTCGGTGATAATGTGACCCTTTTTAAATACCGGGCCCTTCTTCACACCCCGGATGATCTGGGTAATGTCGTGGCAGAGCATCTGCCCCACCGCCTCCTCTGTCTTCATGAGCTTCATTGCCGTTCCGCTCCTTTTTCCGTTGTTTTGCCTAAAACTTTTTTGCCGATCAAAAACATTATTATGCTCATACTACACGTTTTTCAGGGGAATGGCAAGGAACAAA
>CAVATZ010000077.1:0-10196 GCA_963591655.1 Clostridiales bacterium | reverse complement strand
AAAACAGGAAGAGCGGGAACATTTCGTTCCCGCTCTTCCTATTATAATGATCAGTGCTTGATAGATATTTAACTGCAGGCGATGGTTCTTACTTCCATACCATATTCAGAATCAGCAGCTCTATGATGCCGACGCCGGTCATAATGAAGGACACGGCGGTCTTGCACTTCAGCTGGTCCTTGATCTCCGTGAGACCGAACATACCGTTGAATACCCAGAAGCCGCTGTCGTTGAAGTAGCTGAAGGCAATGGCGCCGATGCAGGAGGCCTGTGCCATCAGGATCGGGTTGAGGCCGAGGGTGGAGATCAGCGGAGCTGTGAGAGATGCAGCTGTTGTGATGGCTACGGTAGCGGAGCCAAGAGCCAGACGCATCAGAGCGCCGATGATAACCGGAATCAGGATTGCCGGGATGGGCCATGACACGACAGTAGCGCCCAGGACATCGCCGATACCGCTGACCTTGATGATGTTGCCGAGAGATCCGCCGGCACCGGTGATCAGCATGATCATACCGGTATCCTTGATGCTCTCATTCATGATGGACATGATCTCGTCCTTGGAAAGTCTGCCGCCCAGGCCGTAAACCGCGAGGGTGGTGCCGAGAGCCAGTGCCACGATGGGAGAGCCCACCAGGGTAATGATGCTGTAAATGAAGCTTTCCTGATTGACGCCGATGAAATCGGATACGGTCTTTGCCAGAATCAGAACCAGGGGAACAATGATCGGAGCCAGAGATACACCGAGACCCGGCAGCTCCTTGCTGCCCATGATCTCATCCAGCTGATCCATGGTCTTCAGATATTCCTTCTTGTACTCCTTACGCTCGAAGGTGCCGTCCTCATTGGGGATCTGGTAGATCTTCTTGCCGATCCAGCTGGCGTAGATGAGTGCCACGATGAGGATGGGGATGGACATGAGTGCACCGGCGATGATCATCTGACCAACGTCTACGCCCATCATGCCGGCAGCAGTCAGCGGGCCCGGTGTGGGCGGTACCATAACGTGGGTACACTGGAGACCGCAGGCCAGAGCCAGTGCCAGGGCAATGACGGACTTTCCGGTTACCCGGGACATGGCCTTACAGAGAGGTGCGAAGATCACCACTGCGGAATCTGCGAATACCGGGATGGAGACCAGCCATCCGGTGATACCCAGTGCAACCTCTTCCTTTCCGCTGCCGATCTTCTTAATGAAGGAATAGGCGAGACGCTCTGCAGCGCCGGTTTTCTCCAGGATGCCGCCCATCATAACACCGAGACCGATGATAATGCCGGTGCTCTTCAGTGTGTTTCCGAAGCCGTCCTGAATGGCGGTGATGGCATCGCCGGGAGACATCTTTCCGATGAGACCGGTGATCAGCGCTGCGAGAAGCAATGCAATGAAGGTGTGGGTCTTGGTCTTCATGACAAGGAAGATCATGACTGCGATGCCCAGGAACAGGCCCAACAGCATTTGCGTTTCATGTGTCATTTTCGTACCTCTTTCTTAAGTGTGTTTTTTTTAAGACAATCCGCATTATAATGAAAACTGCTGCATAAGTAAAATTAACTGTTCTTAGTTCTCTATTAGAAAAACTGTGACTATTCATTTTCCGTAAATACAGAATCGTATATTGACCTCTTGACACAGATACCCCTTGGGGGTATATTAGGGCCGTAAGATGAATAGGGTACGGGGGTATATCCTCCGCATCGATACGCAGAAGGAAAGCTTAGGAGAGGAGAAACTATGAAGCAATATACAGTAACCGGCATGAGCTGTGCGGCCTGCCAGAGCCGGGTGGAGAAGGCGGTGGCGAAGGTTCCCGGCGTCAGCAGCTGCTCCGTATCTCTGCTGACCAATTCCATGGGCGTAGAGGGCACCGCAAGTCCCGAAGACATTATCCGGGCGGTGACGGCGGCAGGCTACGGTGCCAGCCTGAAGGGCGTGGAGAAGCGCAGCGCCGAGAATCAGCTGTCGGCAGAGGAGGAAGCGCTGCAGGATCATGAGACACCGAAGCTGCGGCGCCGGCTGCTGCAGTCACTGGCCTTCCTGCTTCTCATCATGTATCTGTCCATGGGACACGGAATGCTGGGCTGGCCGGTGCCGGCCTTCCTCGGAAACGGGGCGGCCCTCGCCATGACGGAAATGCTGCTGGCCATCATTGTCATGGTCATCAATCGGAAATTCTTCATTTCCGGTTTTCAGAGTCTTCTGCACGGCAGTCCGAATATGGACACGCTGGTGGCCCTCGGCTCCGGCGCCTCCTTCGTCTATTCCCTGGCGGCGCTGTATGTATTGACGGCACGGCTGACCGAGGGTGATATGGAGGCCGTGCATCACATTGTGCATAACCTGTACTTCGAAACGGCAGCCATGATTCCCACGTTGATCACCGTTGGAAAAATGCTGGAGGCCATGTCCAAGGGGCGAACCACGGATGCGCTGAAGGGCCTTATGAAGCTGGCACCGAAGACCGCGGTGCTGCTGCGGGACGGCAAAGAGGAGACCGTGGCCATCGATACGGTGCAGATCGGCGACCTCTTCATTGTCCGCCCGGGAGAGACAATTCCGGTGGACGGACGCATCGAGGAGGGCAGCACGGCAGTGGATGAGTCGGCGCTGACCGGCGAATCCATTCCGGTGGACAAGACCGAAGGCGACCTGGTGTCTGCTGCCACCATCAACCAGTCCGGCTATATCCGGGCCAGGGCGACCCGGGTGGGCGAGGATACGACACTGTCCCAGATCATCAAGATGGTCAGCGACGCGGCGGCCACAAAGGCCCCCATTGCCCGGATTGCGGACCGGGTTTCCGGCATCTTTGTGCCGACGGTCATCGGCCTCGCCCTGCTGACGCTGGCGGCGTGGCTTCTGACAGGACATCCCGTTTCCACAGCGGTGGCCCGGGCCGTGGCGGTGCTGGTCATCAGCTGCCCCTGCGCGCTGGGACTTGCGACACCGGTGGCCATCATGGTGGGCAACGGCGTCGGCGCGAAAAACGGTATTTTATTTAAGACGGCGGTTTCGCTGGAGGCGGCCGGACGGCTGGAGATCGTGGCCCTGGATAAAACCGGCACCATTACGAACGGCACCCCGGAGGTGACAGATATCGTGCCGGCCGAGGGCATTTCCGAGGCTGATCTTTTGAAGCTGGCGGTTTCTCTTGAGCAGCGCTCCGAGCATCCCCTGGCGAAGGCGGTAATGAGCTATGCCGAGACACAGAAGCTGACCGCTTCTCCGGTGACGGATTTTCAGGCACTTCCCGGCAACGGCCTCACGGCGGTGCTGGAGGGCACAGCGGTTTACGGCGGCTCAGAGAAGTTTATGGAAGGAAAGACCGGCATTCCGGCGGCGCTGAAGTCCCGGGGACAGGCTCTGGCGGAGGCCGGAAAAACACCCCTGTACTTTGGCACAGAAACGGAACTTTATGGTATTATTGCGGTGGCAGATACCATTAAGAAGGATTCTGCAGAGGCCATTCAGTCTCTTCGGCGGCTGGGGCTTCGGGTGGTGATGCTTACCGGCGACAACGAGCGGACCGCCAGAGCCATCGGCCGGGAGGCCGGTGTGGATCAGGTCATCGCCGGTGTGCTGCCGGAGGGCAAGGAAGCGGTGATTCGTTCTCTTCAGCAGGAGGGAAAGACCGCCATGGTGGGCGACGGCATCAACGATGCACCGGCGCTGACGAGAGCAGATCTCGGCATTGCCATCGGTGCCGGGGCGGATGTGGCCATTGACGCCGCCGACATTGTCCTGATGAAGAGCAGCCTGAACGATGTGGCAGCGGCGATCCGGCTGTCCCGGGCGAGCATCCGGAACATTCATGAGAATCTGTTCTGGGCCTTCTTCTATAATGTGATCTGCATTCCGCTGGCGGCGGGCTTCTATTCGAAGCTTTTCGGCTGGACCTGGGAGATGAATCCTATGATCGGTGCGGCGGCCATGAGCATTTCCAGCTTCACGGTCTGCATGAATGCCCTGCGGCTGAACCTGTTCCGGCTCTATGACGGCAGCCGGGACCATGGTCTTCGGGGCAGAAAAACAGGAGTCAGCAGCGGAAACGCTGAGACTTATACAACACAGTCTGTAAATCAGGAGGATAAGACAATGACAAAGACAATGAAAATCGAAGGTATGATGTGCGGTCACTGCGAGGCAACCGTAAAGAAGACACTGGAGGCGCTGCCCGGCGTTTCTGCAGCAGTGGTGAGCCATACCGACGGCACAGCAGTGCTGACACTGACCGAGGATGTGGACAACGCTGTACTCAAGAAGGCCGTGGAGGATAAGGACTATACCGTCACCGATATTCAGTGAGGTCCGGCCATGGGAAAATGCTGCTGCGGCGGAGGCGATGCGGAGAAGCATAAGGCGGTGCCCCGCCGTGAGGAGGAGAAAAAAAGCCTTACGGTGCGGCTGAACCGTATTGAGGGGCAGATCCGGGGCATCCGTGCCATGATCGAGGAGGACCGCTACTGTGTGGACGTGCTCATGCAGGTGAGTTCTGTCCAGGCGGCCCTCAATGCCTTCAATAAGGAGCTGCTGGCCAGTCATATCCGTTCCTGCGTGGTGGATGACATCAAGGCCGGCAACGAGCAGGCGGTGGACGAGCTCTGCGAGCTTCTGAAAAAAACAATGAAATAAAAATAAAGTTGAGATTCGTTCACGCTTTTAACACAAAGCCTCTGTAAGATAGGTCATAATTCATAGAAAAGCCTGTACAGACAGGCCGGTGCTGTCCCTCCTTCCGCATGGCGGCGGGAGGGCGGCGGAGTAGAAAGGACATATTATGGCAGATCAAAGCGGAGGAAACGGATACAATAACTTTAACGATTTCTTCAACAATCTGAACGGAAATCAAAACGGAAACGGCGGAAATAAGTACCCGCCGAAGAACAGAAAGCCCCTGATGTTTTATTATCTGGTGGCGCTCATCATCATTCTGATGCTGAATACCTTTGTCTTCCCGTCTCTCTTTTCGAGAAGCGTGAAGACCACCACCTACAATGAGTTCATCAATGCGGTGGACAACCACGCCGTTACCGGTGTGAATCTCAGCGACAATTCCATCATCTATACGGTGGAAATGAACGGCGGCGAGATCACCTGCAAGACAGGACGTCTGAAGAATGAATACACGGAGGCGCAGATCATCAACGAGCTGCAGAATCAGGGCGTCAGCTTCGACGAGGAGATACCGGTGCAGACCAGCCCGCTGCTTTCCTTCATCTTCAGCTGGATCATTCCGATCCTTCTGTTCTGGGCACTCGGCAACTGGCTTTCCAAGCGGATGGCCAGCTCCATGGGCGGCCTCGGCGGCTTCGGTATGGGCGGCTTCGGCAAGTCCAATGCCCGGGAATATGAGAAGGACAACAATTCTGTGACCTTCAAGGATGTCGCAGGAGAGGATGAAGCCAAGGAGCTTCTGACCGAAATGGTGGACTACCTGAACCATCCGGACAAATATTCCAAGATCGGTGCGAAGATTCCTAAGGGCGCCCTTCTCGTGGGCCCTCCCGGAACCGGTAAAACCCTGCTGGCGAAGGCCGTGGCCGGCGAAGCCGGTGTTCCCTTCTTCTCCATCTCAGGCTCTGAATTTGTGGAAATGTTTGTGGGCATGGGTGCGGCGAAGGTCCGCGACCTCTTTGAGCAGGCCAAGAAGAAGTCTCCCTGCATCATCTTCATTGATGAGATCGATGCCATCGGCAAGAAGCGCGGCGGCGCCGGCTTCGGCGGCAATGATGAGCGGGAGCAGACCCTGAATCAGCTCCTGACGGAGATGGACGGCTTCGACAGCTCGAAGGCCATCATCGTTCTGGCGGCCACCAACCAGCCGGATCAGCTGGATCCCGCACTGCTGCGTCCGGGACGCTTTGACCGCCGGGTACCGGTGGAGCTGCCGGATTTCCAGGGCAGAGTGGACATCCTGAAGGTACATGCCAAGCAGATCAAGATGGCGGAAAATGTGAATCTCGAGGCCATCGCGAAGGCAGCACCGGGTGTCTCTGGTGCAGAGCTCGCCAACATTATCAATGAGGCGGCACTGCGGGCGGTTCGGGCCGGCAGAGAGCGCGTCATCCAGTCGGATCTGGAGGAATCCATTGAGGTCGTCATCGCCGGTTACCAGAAGAAGAACCAGGTGATGACGGATAAGGAAAAGCTTATTGTTTCCTATCATGAGGTTGGACATGCGATGGTAGCGGCACTGCAGAAGCACTCTGCGCCGGTGCACAAGATCACCATTATTCCGAGAACCTCCGGTGCCCTGGGCTACACCATGCAGGTGGACGACGAGGGCAACCACTACCTCTATTCCAAGGAGGAGCTGGAGAACAAGATCGCCACACTGACCGGCGGACGCTGTGCAGAGGAGCTGATCTTCGGTACCTCCACAACCGGCGCTTCCAATGATATCGAGCAGGCCACCAAGTATGCGAGAGCCATGATTACCCGCTACGGTATGGCGGATGAAATCGGCATGGTGGCTATGGAGCAGCTGCAGAACCAGTATCTGGGCGGCGATGCCAGCCTGACCTGTTCACCGGAGACCCAGACGAAGATCGATGAGATGACGGTGGCGCTTGTGAAGCGTGAGCATGACAAGGCCTACCAGCTGCTGAAGGACAATGTGAACAAGCTGCATGAGATCACCAAGTATCTCTATGAGAAGGAGACCATCAGTGGTGAGGAGTTCATGTCCATCCTGAACAAGAAGGAGATCGATCCCTCCGTGGTCAATCCGGACAATGGCTAAGCTGTACATTGTATCCAATTCCGTAACGTTAAGAACATAACAAATATAGAAATAGACCCCTTGTATCGGTATAATAGATAACAACTGATGCAAGGGGTCTTTTTCTGCGGACGTATGGGAGAAGGACCTTATTTTTTAGGGAGAAGAGATATGAGAGATCTGGACTATCTGCGCCTTCTGGCGAGGCAGTTTCCCACAGCCGAGCAGGCGGGTGCGGAAATCATCAACCTGAGGGCAATCTGCGGACTGCCGAAGGGGACCGAATACTTCTTCTCGGACCTGCACGGAGAGAGCGAGGCCTTCATTTACCTGATGCGGAGCTCCTCCGGTATCGTCCGGGCGAAGATCGACGAAACCTTCGGCAACCTTTTGAGCGAGGAGGAGCAGCTGGCGCTGGCCAACCTGATTTATTATCCCCGGGAAATCCTTTCGGATCCGAAGCACAAGGCCATAGAGACACCGGAATGGCAGAAGCTGACCATCAACCGGCTGATTTCCATCTGTAAGCTGGTGTCCTCCAAGTACACCCGCTCCAAGGTCCGGAAGAAGATGCCGAAGGACTATGCCTATGCCATCGATGAGCTTCTGCACATTGACTATAATGATCCGGACAAGAAGATGTATCATCAGGAAATCCTGAATGCCATCATTGACATCCACATGGCAGACGAATTCATCATCTGCCTGTCGGAGCTGATCCAGAATCTGACC
Organism: Clostridiales bacterium; assembly: GCA_963591655.1. GTDB lineage: Bacteria > Bacillota > Clostridia > Lachnospirales > Lachnospiraceae > Oribacterium. The sequence continues at coordinate 2,748 of CAVATZ010000077.1, read as the reverse complement.
ATCGATTCCCTCCACATCATCGGCGACATTTTCGACAGAGGTCCCCATGCGGACGTGATCATGGAGGAGCTGATGAGCTTCCACGATGTGGACATTCAGTGGGGAAATCACGATGCGGACTGGATGGGAGCGGCCTGCGGCAATCCGGCCTGCGTGGCCAACGTGCTTCGCATTGCGACCTCCTACAACTCCTTCGATGTGCTGGAGGACGGCTACGGCATCAACCTGCGGCCGCTGTCCATGTATGCGGAGGAGGTGTACGGCGAGGATCCCTGCACGAATTACTATCCCCATGTCCTGGATGAAAATGTCTCCGATTCGGTGAATCCGGCGCTGGCCGCACGGATGTGCAAGGCCATTACCGTGATCATGCTGAAGGAGGAGGGGCAGCTGATCCGGCGGCATCCGGAGTATGCTCTCGATCACCGGCTGCTGCTGGAGAAGATCGATTACGAAAAATGGACCGTGGAGATAGAGGGCAAGACCTATGAGATGAACGATCATTTCTTCCCCACCATCGATCCGAGGGATCCCTACAAGCTGACAGAGCGGGAGCAGCAGCTCATGGAGGCTCTGTGCTACAGCTTCACCCATTCGCGCCTTTTACAGAAGCACATCCGCTTCCTCTTCACCAACGGCTCCATGTATAAGGTGGTGAACAACAACATTCTCTACCATGGCTGCATTCCCATGAACCCGGATGGCTCCTTCCTGAGCCTGGAAACGGATCAGGGAAGCCTTTCCGGCAGAAGACTCATGGACTGGTTCAATGAAAAGGCTATCGATGCCTATTTCCTGTCTGGAGAAAATGACCCCAACGGCAAGCTCTATGCCACGGACCTTTTCTGGTACATGTGGTGCGGTCCCAAATCGCCCCTCTTCGGAAAGGACAAGATTTCGACCTTCGAGCATTGCTTCATTGATGATCCGGAGACCCATGTGGAGAAGTTCAATCCCTACTACAGCTTTTCCAAGGAGGAAAGCTATGTGGACCGTATTTTTCAGGAATTTGGCGTGGACCCGGAGGCGGGTCACATTGTGAACGGCCATGTACCGGTGAAGACCAAGCGGGGAGAGAGTCCTATTAAGGCCAACGGAAAGTTATTTGTTATTGACGGCGGCATTTCCAAGGCGTATCATTCGAAAACGGGAATTGCTGGCTACACACTGATCTACAATTCCCGACATCTGGCGCTGGCGGAGCACAAGGACTTCCAGAAGGGATCCGAAAATACGCCGGAGATCCAGATTGTGGAGCAGATGAAACACCGTGTCCGCGTGGGAGAGACAGATAACGGCCGTGAGCTGAAACAGCAGATTCAGGATCTGGAGGAGCTGCTGCTGGCCTACCGGAACGGCGACATTCGGGAAAAAGGCGAAATCAAATAATGAAAAAAAGCGATTCGATGCAGGATATGACCAGCGGAAGCCCCAGAGCACTGATTCTGGCTTTCGCGATTCCCATGCTGCTGGGCACCCTGTTCCAGCAGTTCTACAGCATGGTGGACACCATCATTATCGGAAGGACCCTGGGCGTGGACGCTCTGGCAGGCGTGGGCTCCACCAGTGCCGTGAACTTTATGATCAACGGCTTCGTCATCGGGGCCTGCTCCGGCTTTGCCATTCCGGTGGCCCAGCGCTTCGGCGCTCAGGACTATTCCGGCATGCGGCGGTACGTGGGAAACATCATCTGGCTGACGATCGCTTTTTCTGCGATTATGACGGCAGTGATCGCGCTGCTGACAGGCCGGATCCTGCAGTGGATGAACACCCCGGAAAATATCTTTTCCTATGCCTACGAATACATTTTCATCATCTTCCTGGGCATACCGGTGACCTTCCTCTACAATATCACGGCCTCTGTGATCCGTTCTCTGGGAGATTCCCGGACGCCGGTATACTTTCTGGTGTTTGCGGCACTTCTCAATATTCTTTTGGATTATATTTCTATCGTGTTCCTGGGCTTCGGGGTGAACGGACCGGCCTATGCCACCTGCATTTCGCAGGGATTGTCCGGACTTATGTGCCTTTTCTACATGGTGCATAAGTTCCCGGCGCTCCGCTTCCGGCAGGGGGAAATGAAGCCGGACCTGAAGAAATGCGGCATTCTCCTGAAGATGGGGCTTCCCATGGGACTGCAGTATTCCATCACCGCCATCGGCTCTGTGGTGCTGCAGACCGCGGTGAACGGTCTGGGCTCTGTCTATGTGGCCTCCATCACGGCGGGAGAGAAGATCGGAAACTTCTGCACCTCGGTTTATGACGCGCTGGGCGCCACCATGGCCACCTATGCGGGACAGAACGTGGGTGCCGGCAAGCTGAAGCGGATCCGGGACGGCGTCTTCGAGGCCACGAAGCTGGGTGTGATCTATTCTGTGCTGATCTGCTTCGTGCTGGTGGTCTTCGGCAAGCATCTTTCCCAGATCTTTGTCAGCGGCGGCGAGGACGAGGTGATCCACAATGCCTGGCTCTTCCTGGTGGGCAATTCCCTGTTCTATATTCCACTGACCATCGTGAACGTATGGCGCTTCTCCATTCAGGGCATGGGCTATTCCGGCTTCGCGGTGCTGGCCGGTGTCTGCGAGATGATCGCCCGGTCTCTTGTGGGCTTTGTGGGCATTCCCCTGATCGGCTATATTGCCGGCTGCTATGCCTCGCCGCTGGCCTGGATCTTCGCGGATGCCTTCCTGATTCCGGCCTTCTTCCATTGCCTCAAACGGCTGCGCCTCCAGTTCCCTTCGGCAGAGG
>CAVATZ010000076.1:0-10322 GCA_963591655.1 Clostridiales bacterium | reverse complement strand
GATCCGGGAGGAGCTGCTTTCGGCAGAAAAACCGGAACAGGATAAAAAGAACTGAGGAAAAGCATGGGTAAAGGACAGGTGATTCTGGTAGGTGCCGGCTGCGGCAGAGACTTATGCACGCTGGCGGGCCTCAAGGCCATCCGGGAGGCAGAGGTTCTCGTATATGATGATCTGCTGGATCCGGCACTGCTGCAGGAAAGGGCCGCGGATGCCCGCTGTCTCTACGTGGGAAAGCGGAGTGGAAAACACAGTATGCGCCAGGAGGAGATCAATGCCCTGCTGGTGCAGGAGGCGGAAAAGGGCCACCGGGTGGTGCGCCTAAAGGGCGGCGACAGCTTCGTCTTCGGCCGGGGCGGCGAGGAAGTCCAGGCGCTGCAGGCCGCCGGCATTCCCTATGCCCTGATTCCCGGGGTCAGCAGTGCGGTGGCGGTACCGGAGCATCTGGGGCTGCCGGTGACGCACCGGGGGCTGGCCCGTTCCTTCACAGTGGTGACGGGGCATACGAAGGATGAGAGCACGGAAAGCTGGGAAGCGCTGGCGAAGCTGGAGGGCACCCTGGTATTCCTTATGGGCGTGTATCGGCTCTCGGAGATCTGTCAGGCGCTGATCCGGCACGGAAAAGCGAAGGATACACCGGCATCCATTCTCTTCCGGGGTTACGGCAGTGATGAGGAGCGGGTGGACGGCACACTGGAGACACTGCCGGCGGAGGCCGCCGGAAAGCTGCGGACCCCCGGCATTATCGTGGTGGGGAAAACCGCCGGACTGCATTTCGAAAGAACCCTGCGGAAGCCGCTGGAGGGGAAGCAGATCCGGGTGGTGGGCTCCGAAAGCTTCACATCACTGTGCTGCGCGCGGCTCCTGCGGGAGGGCGCTGCGGTGGATACAGTGGAGGCCATCCGCATCCTGCCCACACCGGCGTGCATTCCGTCAGCGGCGGAGCTGGCACGCTTTGACTGGCTCCTCTTCACCAGCCGAAACGGCATTCGGATCTTCTTTGCGGAGCTTGCCCGGCGGCGGCAGGATCTTCGCTGCCTTTCCGGCCTGCACATTGCCTGCATCGGCAGCGGCACGGCAGAGGAGCTGGCGGGTCACGGTATTTTTGCGGATTTCATTCCCACGGAGTTTACGGCGCTGGCGCTGGGGCAGGAGCTTCCACGGCTTTTGCACGGCGGGGAGAAGCTGCTGATCCTCCGGGCGGAAAAGGGAAGCCGGATGCTGAACCGGGCGCTGACAGAGGCCGGCGTGGACTTTGAGGATCGGGCGGTATATTGTACACAGGAGTGCGCCGGAGAAGCGACAGCAGAAGCAGCGCAGTCGACGGCAGCAGAGGACAATGCCTTCGGGCAGGAAAGCCCGGCGAATGCGCAGGAGAACGGATACCGCGGCGGAGCTGCCCCGGATTATCTGGTCTTTGCCAGTGCCGGCGGCGTGGAGGCGTATCTGCGACAGCACAGCATTCCGGCGGAGACTCTGCCGGTTTGCATCGGAGAATATACGGCGGAGCGGCTGGCGGCGCATGGATACAGGCAGTATCTCACGGCCCGACCCCACAGTGCAGAGGGCATCGCAGACTGCATCCTCAGGGATGTCAGCGGAAAGGAATAAGGACCATGGCATATTTTCCCATGATGGTGGAGCTGCAGGACGCAAGGGTATTGATCATAGGGGGCGGCGTGACTGCCCTTCGGAAGGCGGAGCAGATGCTGTCCTTCGGGGCGAAGTGTCGCGTGATTGCCCCTGCGCTGCATGAGGGCTTCGCAGACCTGGACTGCAGCATAGAAAAACGGGAATATCACGATGGTGACATCACAGCGGAGCAGAAGCTTGCCATGGTGATTGCGGCCACGGATGACCGGGCGGTGAACCGGGCGGTGAGCGAATGCTGCCGGGCCCTGCATATTCCGGTGAATGTGGTGGATGATTTGGAGCTCTGCAGCTTTATTTTTCCGTCGATTGTACGGGAGCAGGAGGTGGTCTGCGGCATTTCCAGCGGCGGGCGGAGTCCGCTGGTGACCCAGCACATCAAGAGGCTGCTGCAGCAGATCTGGCCCGCCGGGATCGGCGAGATCAATGAGGAAATGGGACGCTGCCGTCTGGCGCTGCAGAAGAGCGAGCCGGATATCACAAAGCGCCGGGCGCGGCTCAAGGCGCGGCTGCAGGAGCTATTAACGAAATCGTAACTGTTTAGCACTGTGTCGCTGCATCGATTCGGCATAATGGAAAACAGCCCCGAGGAGCGAATACTCTTCAGGGCTGTTTTAATGGGTGTCTAATCCGTTGATGAAAGGATTTCAAAGGAACTGTGCGAATACTCCCGCTGTGAGCAGCGCGGGCAGAAGGTTGCCGACCCGGAAGCGCTTGCCGAAGCAGAGGTTCACGCCCACGCAGAAGATCAGGGAGGAGCCCACGAAGGAGAGCTGGGCGATCACATAGTCCGAGAGGACCGGGGAGAGCATCCGGGCGAAGAGCGTGAGGCTTCCCTGCCAGATCGCGATGGGAAGACAGGAGAAGATGGCACCCTTGCCGTAGGAGGAAGCAAAGACCAGGACGATGAAGCCGTCCAGCACCGCCTTGGCATAGAGCATGGAGGGGTCACCGGTGAGACCGTCCTGGATGGCACCCACGATGGCCATGGCGCCGACACAGATCACCAGGGAGGTGGAGACGAAGCCGTCCACGAATTTCGGATCGTTTTCGCTGTGCACCTTCTTTTTCAGGAAGATGCCGAACTGCTCCATCCAGTATTCGACATTGATCCACTCGCCCAGGAGGGCACCGCTGACCATGGATCCGATGAGGAGCATGGTGCCCTTGGTTTCCAGACTGCCGTCAGCACCGGCCTGCAGCATGCCCGTCAGGGTGCCGGCGGCACCGATGAAGATGACAGTGAGGCCCAGGGCCTGATCCAGAATTTCCTGAAAGCGCTTCTGCATGCCGTTTTTGAAAAACAGGCCTGCCAGACCGCCGATGATGACCGCCAGAACGTTGGCGACAGTGCCGATGCCTCTGAACATAAAACCCTCCCGAAAAACAAGCTTTTGAAGCGTATGCTAACATATTCCCGGCGCAGGGACAAGAGACAGGGCCGAAGACATTTGCCCGGAAAACAAGCGGAATCCCGTTAGAATGACGGCAAAAAGCATTAAAATTAAGTTGATATATAGGGCTGATGAAAAAATCCATGGTAAATATTTAACATATTGTATTGAATTTTGTATAGAAAAGAGTACAATATGGGGCGTATGAAAGATAAGGAAATGGGGGCAGATGCACAGGCCATGCCGTCTGCCGAGTTCCTGTCTTCAGGGGGATTTTATGATTAGTTTCTTTCTATGTTTCATCGCGTTGATCGCGGGCTACTTCACCTATGGAAAGCTTGTGGAGAACACCTTCGGACCGGATGATCGTGAGACGCCTGCCGTACGAATTAACGATGGCGTCGATTATGTGGTAATGCCCGAGTGGAAGCTTTTCCTGGTGCAGCTTTTGAACATCGCAGGTCTGGGCCCCATCTTCGGTGCCCTGCAGGGCGCTCTCTGGGGACCGGCAGTGTTCCTCTGGATCACCTGCGGTACGATTTTCGCCGGCGGCGTGCATGACTACTTCTCCGGTATGCTGAGTGAGCGTATTGACGGTGCTTCTATTTCTGAGGTGACCGGCAAGTATCTCGGCCAGGGCATGAAGAATGTGATGCGTGTCTTCTCTGTGGTGCTGCTGATCATGGTGGGTACCGTATTCGCAAAGGGACCGGCAGGACTGCTGGTAACCATGCTGAAGAGCGCAGGCGTGAGCGGAATCCTGATCAATGCCACCTTCTGGCTGGTGGTGATTATGGCATATTACTTCATTGCCACATTCATCTCCATTGACGCCATCATCGGACGTATCTATCCGTTGTTCGGCTTCTGTCTCATCGTGATGGCTGTCGGTGTCGCCTTCGGTGTTCTGACCAATCCGGCGTATACCATTCCGGAGATCTGGAACAGCCTTTACAACATGCATCCGAGCGGAACGCCGATCTGGTCCTTTATGTTCATCACCGTGGCCTGCGGTGCCATTTCCGGATTCCATTCCACACAGTCACCGCTGATGGCAAGATGTATGAAGAGCGAGAAGCAGGGGCACTTCGTATTCTACGGCGCCATGGTCGGTGAGGGCATCATCGCCCTGATCTGGGCCGCAGCAGGCTGTGCCATCTATGAGAAGACCGGCGGACTGTCCACAGGACTCAGCGCCATCATTGCAGATGGTCAGTCAGCAGCCGTATACGATGTCTGCATCAAGACCATGGGCAAGGTAGGTGTGATTCTGGCTATGCTGGGCGTTATTGCTTGCCCGATCACTTCCGGTGATACCGCGTTCCGTTCTGCTCGTCTGACACTGGCGGACTGGTTCCATATTGATATGAAGAGCTGGCAGAAGCGTCTGGCCCTGACCATTCCGGTACTCGGTGCCGGCGCCATCATTTCTCAGCTGGATTACACCGTTGTATGGAGATACTTCAGCTGGACCAACCAGACACTGGCTATGATCGTGCTTTGGTCTGCATCCATGTTCCTCTACAGAGAGAAGAAGAACTTCTGGATTACAGCGGTTCCGGCTACCTTCATGAGCGCAGTCAGCGCAACCTACTTCATCCTGGCACCGGAGTGTCTCGGCAGTATCCTGAACCAGAAGACCGCTGAGGGCGCTACCATTTACAACACAGCATTGGCTTATCCCATCGGCATCATCGTGGCCATTCTGTTCCTGGGTCTCTTCATCCGGGCAACCAAGAAGCCGGCAGCTGAGGCTTAAGGATAGAGCAGGTATAACCTCCGGAGAAGGAGGTGGCATGGCATAAGGTGCATTCCTCTCCGGTTATTGCCCCGCTTGGGTGCCTGGTATGGCATACAAGCGGGGCCTTTGTTTTAGGAGCAAGTATGAGTATGTTTTGTTCGGCAGTGGCCACCGCTCTGAGTGCGGAGGCTCTGTCAAAGGAAAAGAAGAATCTGAAAAAAATCGGCAGAATGGGCATCGGCGAAAAAGCCGTTTTCCTGTCCACGGCGATGCTGGACCGGAGCCGCTACATCTGCTTCACGGACATTCGCCGGATCTTTAAGCGGGTGGCCATGTCCAAGGGCGGCTTCAGCGGCAAGGGGATCTTCGGCACCATGGCCTATATCGTGGTGGAGCTGAAGAACGGCCGCACCGTGACCTGTACCGTGCCCCTGGAGGCGGATGCGGACACCCTGCTGAAGGAATTCGGCAGAAGATGCCCGGACGTGCCCCTGCAGAGCGAGGAGGCAGCGCGGAAGCTGCGGGAGGCGGAGCAGGAGGAGAAGGCCCGTTATGCGGAGACCCTGAGCCCGGCCGCAGAGGCATGCATTCAGCATCTGGAGAAGGACGCGCAGATCCTGGAGAAGAGCCCGAGACTGTACCAGCGGCTTTCCGACGGGGCGCAGCGGCTCCGTATGGTGCAGCGGACAAAGCCCAGCTATAAGTGGGTAGCCCTGGTGGTCTTTGTTTTTGCCATCGTTGCGGCGGCCTTCGGTGTGCTTCGTTTTCTGCAGGGACGCGAGGACGGTGTGTATACCGTGTTAATCGGACTCGCCGTCATTTTCCTGATCTCGGCCTCCCGGGTGCTGCCCAGTGCCTCCAACAATCTGCGTACAGTGACGAAGGAATATGAGGAGGCCGTGAAGGCCATGGCGGCGGCGCTCCCGCAGGAGGATTTCCCGGTGCCTGCGCGGTATGCCCATCCTGTCGTGCTGACCCGCATGATTCGGGTGATTCGTGAGGGTCGGACGGAAACGGCAGAGGGGGCGCTGCAGCTGGTGAAGGAGGACCTTAAGGCACTGAATGCGCAGGTCAGTGTGTCCAAGAAGGAATATGACGAGGTCGTGGAGATCAAGCCCATGTTTCTGGTGGCGGCGTATCAGTAAATAGGGGTAACTGTGAGGCAGGAGGTGCATGACAATGGAAGCGGAGGCTCTTTTTTCGGCCCTTCGGGGAGACGGTGTGGATGAAGATTTGCTGAAGCAGGTACAGACGCTGCGGGAGAACAACCCGGTGGATGAGGCCCTGGCAGCCCGGATTCCCCGGCCGGACTGTCCTTATTACGGGGCAGAGGTTTGGAATGCAGCGCTGGCGGCTCTGCTGGCGGGAAAGAATCTGCTGCTGTCCGGTCCCAAGGCCACGGGCAAGAATGTGCTCTGTGAGAATCTGGCGGCGCTCTTCGGCAGACCCGCCTGGGATGTTTCCTTTCATGTGGGCATGGATGCCGCCTATCTCATCGGAGCAGACAGCTTTGACGGCAGCCGGGTGGTGTTCAAGCCGGGGCCGGTGTGGCTGGCGGCCCGGGACGGCGGCTTCGCGGTACTGGATGAGATCAACATGGCGAAGAACGAGGCCCTGGCGGTGCTGCACAGTGTGCTGGACTTCCGGCGGGTGATTGACGTGCCGGGTTATGAGCGGCTGCCGGTGCATGCCATGAGCCGTTTTATCGGCACCATGAACTACGGCTATGCGGGCACCCGGGAATTGAATGAGGCCCTGTGCTCCCGCTTCCTGGTCATCAGCATGCCCATCATTTCCGAGGACAATCTCCGGCGGATCCTGCTGGGCCAGTTTCCGAGGCTGGAAAAGAAGGCCCTTTCCCAGTTTGTGCGGCTGTTCTACGAGCTCAATGAAAAGGCAGAGCATGCGGAGATTTCGGAGCGGGCGGTGGATCTGCGGGGACTTCTGGATGCGCTGCGTATGATGAAGCTGGGCATTCCGGCGGGGACGGCGCTCCGCATGGGCATTGTGAACAAATGCTTTGATCCCTATGAGCAGAAGCTGATCGCGGATGTGCTGTTTGCCCGGATTTCGGAGAAGGCCGGATCGGAGTTGTTCAGATGATGCAGAAAAATTCGGAAGCAGAGAGAAAACGTGCGGAAAATCTGATCTGGACGGCGGCGGGGGACTATGCCTTCGCGCCGTCCTTTTGTTCGTTTCGGGAGGATGGGACGGCAGAGCCCTATATGAACCTGGTCATCGGTCTGCAGCGGAAATGGCTGCCGGAGGCGGAGCCGCTGCTTCAGGATGCGGCGAACAGTCGTCGGGCAGCGCTGCTTCTGGATGCGCTCTGGCTGGGGATCGAGGCCTATGTCTATGCCCGGGAGCTGCCGGAACGGCCGGTGCTGCCCGAGCTGCGGGCACAGCATGCCCGGGATTTCTTTGCGCGCCTTCAGAATCTGAACCGGCAGCAGTGGATGGCGGAGAACAAGCGGCTGCTGGACCAGCAGCGCCTTCGCTGGGGAGCGGTGCTGAACCGCCGGGTCGGCATGGTATCTCCGGACCGCCGGGTGCTGGCAGCGGCACTGAACCTTTCCGGTGGGCTCAGTTCCCGGGAGGCGGCGGAGGCCCTGCAGGCGATGCTGCAGCGTTTTTTCCATTTTCAGGGGGCAAGGGAGGAAAAGCCCTTCCACATTTCTCTCAGCGGGGCCGAGGCCTGGCTGTTGCGGAGGGTGGTGAAGACAGAATACGAGCATACGGACATCGTCATGATGCGGAATACTGCGGCTCGGAACGGACAGACGGTAGCGCCGGGAGGTGCGCTGCGGGAGGATGGAAAGCACAGCAGCAAAAGAGAGGCAGCGGACCGGGACTACATTGAAGCCTGCTTCGGCGTTTCTGCCTATCCGCCGGCGCTGCTTTCGCAGATGGAGGCACTGCTCTGCCGGGATGTGCACCGGGGCTGCCACTGCTGGGTGACGGACGGAAAGCTGCCGGAAAACGGCCGGCTGCCCCAGGATTCCCTGAAAATCCGGGAGGACAGTGAACGGCAGACGCTGGAGAATCTTCGATATAAGAAGGCCGCCGGCGAGCTGCCGGCTTCTGTGGTGCGGCGGCTCAGCGCTTCCTTGGCGCAGTGTTTGTCGGAGCTGCGGGAGCCGGTGATGATCCAGGCAAGGGACGGCCGGTTGCAGACAGGAAAATGCTGGCGGCTCCCCGTTCTGCAGGACCCGGCGGTATTTGAAAAGCGCCGGCCGGAGCGGGAGCTGCCCTTGACGGTGACCCTGCTGCTGGATGCCAGTGCCTCCCGGATGCAGGTCCAGGAGCAGCTGTGTCTGGAGGCCTGGATTCTGGCGGAGAGTCTGCGGCATTGCCAGGTGGACTTTTCCGTGCTGAGCTTTCGTTCCCTCCGGGGCTACACCGTGCTGCAGAGGATGAAGCGCTTTCAGGACCGGGACACCCGGCAGCTTTTTCATTTCTATACGGCAGGCTGGAACCGGGACGGCCTGGGACTCCGTCTTGCGGGAGAGGAAATCCTTCGGGAGGGACGTCCGGGAAAGCATATTCTTCTGGTGCTGACGGATGCAAGCCCCGATGATTCTGTGCGCATCGCAGCGTCATCACAGCATCCGCTGGGCACGGCCTATGAAGGCGCGCCGGCGGTGGAAGATACCCGGGCGGCGGTGCAGGAGCTGCAGCAGAAGGGCTTTCTGGTGTACGGACTCTTTCTGGGCCGCACGGAAAGCATGGATGCCCTGCAGCGGATCTACGGAAAGAATCAGGTGCGGATCCACCGGGTGGAGCAGCTGGCGGAGGCCTGCGGCAGAATCTTTGGGGGGATTGTCAGAGAGATGTAGAATTCTTCTTTAATGTGTCTTATTTGTGTCTCTTAGGATGTTATAGTGTGGCCATAACAAGAGAAACGCAAGGGAAGCAATCCAAACAACACAGATAATCAAAATCATTAAAGGAGGAAAAGAAAATGCCTAGAAAGACCAATGTTGAGAACCTGAAGTCAGAGTACAATCTGTATCAGTCGCTTGCCAAGAAAAATTCTTATCATCGTGACATCGTAGATTTTGAAAAGTACTATCAGAATATGCAGGCGTATGCCGGAAATAAGAGTCTGTATATTGCGGCACCGCTCCGGAAATTTGAGGATTTTGTGGGGTCGCTGGTATTCGAGAATGAGCAATTGAATAACGGTAAGCTGAGTGCAGAGGAAGCACAGGGCTTTGAGGAGCTGCTGAACACCATGCAGCAGGAAAGCAATTCAGCGATGAAGAAGCTGCTGCGTACAATGCTGCTGGATGTGTATGACACCATGGCCGGTGATCTGAATAGTACGAATTCCAGTGATGAAAAGTACCTGGATCAAGCAATTGCCATGACAAGTCTGTATGACCGCATTTTGAATGCGGAAGAAAAGCAAGACATGAAGGAAGCGTTCAGCAATGGTGAGGCGAGTCGCTTCCTGACACAGACGGATCATGATATGGCCGGTAATTTCTCAAGTACATTAAGAGCACTGTATGATAAGCACAGAGAGCAGAATCAGACGGATGCGGAGAAGGAAAAGTGGAATATGCTTTGCAATTCCTACGCCGTTCGCCCTTATATGAAGGCCATCAGTGCAAAGGTGAAGCAGGAGGAAAAGCAGCAGGCCTTCGAGGCATTGCCGAAGGCGGAGCAGGAAAGAATCAACGCGCTGAAGACTGAGGCTGAGACGCTGAAGCAGAATCCGGACGAGTTCATGAAGATGTCCCCGGCGGAGAGAAATCAGATTCGCCAGACTGCGGAAATCCAGAAGCTGGAGGAGAAGCCGGAGAAGGAGATCACAGCACTGAAAAATGAGCTGCGGAGAAACAATGATCATGCCGGCTGGACACACAGATTGTTTGTGGAGAAGCCCGAGAGATTGGCCAGAACGACTGCAGACCTTCAGCTGACGACCAAGGATTCGGTACATTTCAGAAAAATGTTCGGTTCCCTGACCAAGCTCCGCAAGACAGAAGGCTTCCAGAGTATGGACCAGTTGCTGGCAGAGGGCAAGGGCCAGGATCTTGTCAAGAATCTGAATCAGGCCATTCGTTATACCCAGGAATACATTGAATATGCCAATCAGAAGACATTTATGCAGATGGGCATGCTGGGCCGCAAGCGTCTGAATGCCGCAAGGGATACCCTGAATGAGCTGACACATCTCAGCCGGGCGATCCAGGAAGAAACGGAAAATCTGCAGAATTTCCGGAATCAGCAGGAAAAGCTGGAGAAGCTGGAGAATATCAAGAAGCAGATAGAGACAAAGTCAGTGAGTGTTGCGAAAACTGTAGCGAAGATGGACACAGAACGCCGCAAGATCAATATGGTTGATCTGGACAACAAGGTCAACGGCAAGAAGGCAGTGGTTACTGAGAAGAAGGATCCCTCCAGCTGGGTGGTTGTGGATACTGTGAAGCAGGCCGGCAAGGGCATGAGCAAGTAAGAGTGAAGAAGTTTGCATCAAGCAAACTTCGTAACGATCTGACATGCATCGAAGATGCATGCTTGCCGAAGGCAAG